>CAZKID010000016.1:13692-28975 GCA_964552405.1 uncultured Thermoanaerobaculia bacterium | reverse complement strand
CATGATCTTCGTACCTCCCGCCCACCCGGGTCCCTCGACTTCGCTCGGGATGACGGCGGCTTGCGACCGCGTGCCTTGCTTTCTTTCTCTGAGTCGCGTCGCGCAGCGACGTCGCCCGCTCGGGATGACGATCGTCGCTCTCCTACGGCTCCTTGAACGACGTCGAGAACTTGTGGGTCGCGGCGCCCGATGCCGACTCGTAGGTCAACGCGCCTTCCACCCAGACCGTCGCGCGTTTCGATTGTTTCGTATCGCTGTCGGCGCGCCAGAGGGAGAAGACGACGGTTGCTTCCTTGCCGGCTTCGATCGTGTCGGTCAGCTCCGCCGGCTCGTTGATGAGTTGATACGGGCTTCTGCCGACCGTATGCATGCGGATCTCCTTCAACCTGATCGGAGCATCCGCGAGATTCTTGATCGTCATCTGATATGCGACGGAGATCGCGCCGCGCTTGTGCATCTCGAAGCCTGTGTCGGGGAGCTGCTCGATCTTGAGCTCCAGGAGCTTCGGCGACGCGGCGATGCTCACTGCAAGCAGGCAAACCAACACGGTCCAGCGCATCAGCATCGATTATGCGCCTACTGTCCGGAAACGGACACTGCCGGTCGCGACCGCACACCCATCCCGCGCTAACTCCTTGAAACTACGTCTTCGAAGCATGGCATCTCGTTCGCCTTAGAAGGCGACGAATGGATCGACCAATCGCCTCGGAAGTTCGAACCCGCCGCATCGTCCGCCGCATCGCTACGAGCACGATCGCCGCTGCCATCGTGGTCTTTCTCGTCGCCGCGACGGTGAACTGGTTGAAGCCGTCGCTGAAGCGTCGCGACATTCAACTCGCACGCGTCTCGCGCGGCTCTGTCGACGCCGTTCTTCAGGCCAGCGGAACGGTCGTTCCTGAAAACGAAGGGGTGATCGCGAGTCCCGTCGAAGCACGTGTCCTGCGGATCGATCATCACGCCGGCGATCCGCTTCGCAACGGCGAATCGATCATCACGCTCGATACCGCGGTCACGCAGCTCGAGAGCCAGCGTCTCGCGAATCGCGTCGCCGAGCGCGAGAACGACCAGCAGCAACTGCAGCTCCGCAGCGCCGACACCATCTCGTTGCTCGATGCGCAGATCGAACAGAAGAAGCTCGACGTCGAGATCCTCCGCTTCAAAGCCGAGCAGACGCAGAAGCTGAGTGATGCCGGTCTCGCCGCAACGCAGGAGAATCTCGCCGCCGCCGCGGCTGCGAAGAAGGCGGCGATCGAGCTCGCGCAACTGAAAGATGCCGCCCAACGGGCGCGCCGCAATGCGGACGCGCAACGCGCGGCCATGGAGATCGAGTTGCGCACACTGCGCAACGAGCGCGATGAGTCGCATCGCCAGCTCGAGCTCGCTCAGGCACGCAGCGATCGCGACGGCATCCTGACGTGGGTCGTGCCGGAGACGGGTGCGATGATCCGCCGCGGCGAAGTCATCGCACGCGTTGCCGATCTCTCGTCCTATCGCATCAACGCCACGATCTCCGACGCGCACGCCTCGACGATCGCCGCGGGCATGCCGGCGCGCGTTCGCATCGATGCGAACACGGCGATCGAGGGTTCGATCGCGAGCGTCGATCCGCGCATCGAGAACGGCGTCGTGAAGTTCATCGTTGCGCTCGATCGCCGCGATCACCCGAAACTGCGCAACAACCTCCGCGTCGATGTCCTGGTCGTCGTCGGACACCGCGCGGGCGTGCTGCAGGTGCGCCGCGGCGCGCTCACCGAAGCGGGCAACGACGCGCTGTTCGTCGTGCGCGGCGACAGAGCCGTGCGCACGCCCGCGCGCCTCGGAACCTTTGGAGAAGAGAACGTCGAGATCCTTGCCGGCGCCGCGGAAGGCGACGAGCTCGTGATCTCGAACATGAGTGATTACACAAACGTCAGGGAGGTAAAGATCCAATGATTCAGCTGCAGAACGTAGACAAGGTGTACCGCACGGAGCGCGTCGAGACGATGGCGCTCCAGAACATCAATCTCGAGATCGCCGAGGGCGAGTTCATCTCAATCATGGGGCCGTCGGGGTGCGGCAAGAGCACCCTGATGAATCTCATGGGCATGCTCGACGCGCCGTCGAAGGGGAGGCTGACTGTCGCTGGCGAGGACGTCGCCGCGCAGAACGATCGCCACCGCGCGCGCATGCGCAACGAAAAGTTAGGCTTCGTCTTCCAGAGCTTTCATCTCGTTCCCGACCTTTCGGTCGTCGACAACGTCGAGATCCCGCTCTTGTACCGGAAGATCAACGGTGAAGAGCGGCGCCGTCTCGCACTTCTCGCGCTCGATCGCGTCGGCCTCGCCTCGCGCGTGCATCACTATCCCTCGCAGCTCTCCGGCGGGCAGCAGCAGCGTGTTGCGATCGCGCGCGCGATCGTCGGCCGTCCGCAGATCGTTCTCGCCGACGAACCGACGGGAAATCTCGACAGCGCGATGGGCGAGGAGATCATGTCGATCCTTCACGAGCTGAACGAGCGCGATGGCACGACCATCGTGATGGTCACGCACGATCAGCGATTCGCGGATCGCACGGGTCGCATCGTGCGGCTCTTCGACGGCCGGATGGTGGCGTGATGGCGACGACGTTGAAACTCGCGCTGCGTGTGCTCGGCCGCCGCAAGGTCTTCACCGCGATCTCTCTCGTCGGGATCACGCTCACGCTCGTCGTCCTGATGATCCTCAGCACGATCATGGACAACATGTTCGCGCCCGCCGCGCCGGAGTCGCGGCTCGATCGCATTCTCGCCGTGAAGACGGTGAATGAGATCGGACCGGAATCGAACTTCGGCGCGAATCCAGGCTACGGCTTCCTCAAGCAGACGGTCATCAACCTGCCGCATGCTGATCGCCTCGCGATCTACAGCGAAGTGATGGCCGACGTGATCTACGACGGCCCGCGCCGCATCGACGCGCACCTGAAGCACGCCGACGGTGAGTACTGGAACATTCTCGATTTTCACTTTCTCGAAGGTGGTCCGTACTCGATTGCCGACAACGACGACGATCGCAAGGTCGCTGTGATCAGCCAGTCGCTGCGCGACAGGGTCTTCGGCAACGTCCGCGTTACCGGCCGCACGCTCAACATCAGCGGAACCCCGTATCGAATCGCCGGCGTCGTCGCCCCGGTCCCGGTCACGCGCGAGGCTGCCTACGCAGAGACCTGGGTGCCGATCGGCGCGTTGAACTCCGAAGAGAGAACCGCGATCCTGGGCCGCTTCAATGCGCTCGTACTGGCACACAGCCGCGCCGACATTCCGGCGATGAAGCGCGAGTTTCAGGCGCGCGTGGCACGCGTGCCTGTCGATGATCCGAAAGAGTTCAAGGAGATCCGCGCCGGTCTCGACACGAGCTTCGAAGCGTTTTCGCGAATGATGACGGACAACAAGTTCGGTGATCGCGCCACGACCATCGTTGCCTCGATCGTCGGCGGCTTCGCATTCCTCTTCATGCTGTTGCCCGCGTTGAATCTGGTGACGCTCAATCTCAGCCGCATCCTCGAGCGCGCGCCGGAGATCGGTGTTCGCAAAGCGTTCGGTGCACCGCGCCGCGCGTTGATTCTCCAGTTCGTGACCGAGAACATCGTGTTGACGCTGATCGGCGGCGTCATCGCATTCTTCGCTGGAATCGCGATTCTTCGCGGCCTCGCGGGAACGGTTCCGTATCTCGACGAGAGTCTGATCATCAACTGGCGCGTCTTCCTCTACGGGATGGCCGCCGCACTCGTGTTCGGAGTTCTCTCCGGCGCCTATCCCGCCTGGCGGATGTCGCGCCTCGATCCCGTCCACGCACTTCGAGGAGGTTCATTGTGACTCGACATCTATTGAGACTGGTCTGGAAACGGAAGCGTGCGAATGCCCTGCTGACGATCGAGATCTTCTTTTCGTTTCTCGTGCTCTTTGGCGTCGCGACACTCGCTGCGTCGATGGTGCTGCGCTATCGCCGGCCCCTTGGATTCGAATATCGGGACTGCTGGATGATCGGTGTTCCGTTTCAGGATGAAAAGGGCGTGGACGAGCATCGCCTGATGATCGACTCCATGCTGCGCGAGTTGCGAACGATGCCTGAAGTCGAAGCCGCCTCCGCTGCGGCCACGCCGCCGTTGAGCGCCAGCGGATGGAACGGCTCGATCGAGTTGAACGGACGGCGCTTCGAGACTTCGCGCAACGATACGACCGACGATTTTGCGAAGGTCCTGCATGTGAAGATTCTCGAGGGACGCTGGTTCAGCGCGGAAGACGATGTGGCTGCGATCCCGCCCCTCGTCGTCGATGCCGATCTGGCGAGGTCGATCGCTCCGCACGGAAGCCAGGTTGGACAGGTCGTCAACATGGGCAAGAAGCCGCGTCGCATCGTGGGCGTCATCGCTCCATTTCGCAAGGACGGCGAGTTCTCGAGCGATCGGATGAACGCCTCGTTCACGCGTATCCAGCTGAACGGGAACAGTGACGCACCGCACTACCTCATCGTGCGCATGCGCCAGGGTGTGCCTGCGGATTTCGAACAGGTGGTGATGAAGCGGTTGCACGCTCTCGCACCCGATCATCCTGTCCGCATCCAGCACATGGAAGCGATGCACGACATGATGCTGCGCATCTATCTCGTCCCCGCGATTGCCGCCGCCGTCGTTGCCGCATTTCTCGTCACGATGGTCTTTCTCGGCCTCAGCGGCGTTCTGTGGCAGAACGTCACGCGCCGCACGCGCGAGATCGGGCTGCGCCGCGCGCTGGGGGCGACGAGTCTCGGCGTCAATCGCCAGATCCTCGGCGAAGTCGCTCTGCTCTCGACGCTGGCCGTCATCATCGGGCTCATTCTCATCGCGCAGCTTCCCATCGTCGGCGCGTTCCATTTCGTGACACCGGTGGCGTACGGCATCGGCATTGCCGCATCGCTTGCGGCGATTTACTTGCTCACGCTACTGTGCGGGCTATACCCAGGATGGCTTGCGGGACGCGTACAACCTGCGCAGGCACTGCACTACGAGTGACGAATCTCATTCTCATCGTCGATGACGATCCGTCGATCACGGCATCGCTCGCGCTGCTCCTGAAGCAGCACGGCTACCGTTCGATTGCCGCGCATTCTCCCGAGGAGGCGCTCGCGCAGTTTCTGCGCGAGCGCCCTTCGCTCGTGATTCAGGACATGAACTTCTCGCGGCAGACGACCGGAGAAGAAGGGCTCGACCTCGTCGCGAAACTGCGTCTCCTGGATGAGCACGTGCCGGTCATTCTCATGACTGCGTGGGGCTCGATCTCGCTTGCGGTCGAGGGGATGAAGCGCGGCGCGGCAGACTTCATCACGAAGCCGTGGTCCAACGCGCACGTCATCCAGAGCATCGAAACAGCACTGGGACTCGTGGGAGCGCGCAAGGAGCCGGCCAGCATGCCGGATCGTGCGCTGCTCGATGAGCGCTTCGATTTTTCGAACATCATCGGCAGCGATCCGAAGCTGCTGCAGGTGCTCGATCTCATCGGGCGGGTCGCGGCGACCGATGCGTCGGTCCTCATCACGGGCGAGAGCGGCACCGGCAAAGAGCTGATCGCCGAGGCGATTCATCGCAACAGCAGAAGGCGTGATCGTGGGTTCGTGAAAGTGAATCTCGGCGGGATCTCGTCGACCTTGTTCGAGAGCGAGATGTTCGGTCACGTGCGCGGCGCCTTCACCGATGCGCGCCAGGATCGCAAGGGACGCTTCGAGGTGGCGGATGGAGGCTCGATCTTTCTCGACGAGATTGGCGAGCTCGATTCGGGCTCGCAGGTGAAGCTGCTCCGCGTGCTGCAGGACCGGACGTACGAGGTGCTCGGTTCGAGCCGGACGCGCAATGTCGACGTGCGCGTGATCTCCGCGACGAACCGGCCGCTGCACGAGCTGACGGCGCGTGGAGAGTTTCGCGAGGATCTGCTCTATCGCCTGAACCTCATCACGATTCTGCTGCCGCCGCTGCGCGATCGCCGCAGCGACGTCGCCCGGCTCGCGACCCACTTTCTGCTTCGCGCTGCGCAGCAGTACGGCGCGGAGGTCGATGGCATCACGACGCGCGCGATCGAGTGGCTGAAGGCGGAGCCATGGCCGGGCAACATCCGGCAGTTGAAGCAGACGATCGAGCGTGCGGTGTTGATTCGTGCGTCGCGTCAGCTCGATGTCGATGATTTCGTCGCGGTGCGCGATGTCGCACCGCAGCCGCGCGATACGGCGCTGCCGGAGGCGGGGACGATGACGCTCGATGAGATCGAAGAGGAAATGATCGTGAAGTGCATGCGCCATTACGACGGCAACGTGTCGCGTGTGGCGGAAGCGCTCGGGCTGAGCCGCGCCGCGCTGTATCGGAGATTGGACAAGTACGGCATCAAGGCGGATCGATGACGCTCCGCGGAAAACTCATCGGCTGGTTCGTCGTGCTGCATCTCATCTTCGCCGCGCTTGCCGTGTTTCTGTTGCTGCGGAACCAATTCCTGCTGTTCGCGGTCGAAGCCTGTTTTGCCGTCTCGATCATCATCAGTTACCGGTTGGTGCGCTCGCTGTTCGTTCCCTTCGAGCTCATTCGAACCGGTGCGGAGTTGCTCGCCGAGCGCGATTTCGCGACGCGCTTCGTCCCGGTGGGACAGCCCGAGCTCGATCGGCTGATCGAGATCTACAACGAGATGGTGGACCGCCTGCGCGACGAGCGGCTGGCGGCCGAGGAGCAGCAGAATCTGCTGCAGCGCATCATGATGGCGTCGCCTGCCGGCATCGTGATCTGCGGGTTCGAAGGCGAAATCCAGCAGACGAATCCCGCGGCACAGCGTCTGCTCGAGGAGTCCGCCGTTGCTTCGGTCATCAGTTCGCTCGCACCGGGCGAGTCCATGCTCGTGACGGCGGTGGGTGCGCGCCGCGTGCGCGTGACACGCACGGAGTTTCGCGATCGTGGATTTGCGAAGAGCTTCTATCTGCTCGAGGAGTTGACGGATGAATTGCGGCTGTCGGAGAAGGCAGCCTACGAAAAACTGATTCGCATGATGTCGCACGAGGTCAACAACTCGGTTGGCGCCGTGCGTTCGCTGCTCGAGTCACTGCTGCGCTACGCGGAACAAGTCGGAGTCGACGATCGAGACGACTTCGTCAACGCCTTGACGATCGCATCGGCCCGCATGGACAGCCTCAATCGATTCATGAGCGGCTTCGCCGATGTGGTGCGCATACCGCCGCCGCACATCGCGGACACCGACCTGGCGGCCGTGATCACCGACATCGCGACGCTGCTCGGCTCCGAGCTGCAGCAGCGCGAGATCGAGCTGAGTCTCGAGCTCTCGCCGGATGTCGTTCGTGCCGACCGGCACCAGCTCGAACAGGTGATTCTGAATCTGCTGCGCAACGCGATCGAAGCGATCGGCTCGAACGGCGCGATCGAAGTCGTGTGGCGCGATCACGGACTCGCGGTGCGCGACACAGGCCGCGGTATCGACGAGAATCTGCAGCCGGAGCTCTTCACGCCGTTCTTCACGACGAAGCGGGATGGGCGCGGGCTGGGTTTGACGATCGTGCAGGAGATCCTGACGAACCACCGCGCGCGATACTCGCTGCAAAATCGGCCGGAGGGCGGCGCAGAGTTCCGGATCGATCTACCACACGACTGAGTGGAGCGCGGAGGCCTCGTCCGCGGTGGTTGACCGAATTCTCAAGGAGCACAGAAAGGGAAGCTGCGGCAAGCCCGAAAGTCAGCAAAGCTGACCAAAACAAATGCTGCCCCTCGCCCCGCGAGGGGCAGCACAACTTTGCCCTGGATGCCCGAGACTATTCTCGGCGGTTTTCTTGCCGGAGCGGCTGAACAATCGAAGGATGGTTCAAGTCGATCAACCCGATAATATGCCCATCTCGAGCCTGCCACGCGTACGACTTTCGCAACCCACTTTGACCCAGTATCACTAGCCTCATGTCCCTTTCATGATCCTTGTAGTAGGGATAGATCTTTTCAAACAATGAGACGTTTAGGAGCGACTGTTCCTGAGCGTCGATCTCTTCCTTTGTAAGCTTGTCACCGCGGTTCTTTCTGACGCGCGCAATTCCGCGTTCAACCGATGCGTGCGCCAGCTTGAACCACTTTAGGGATTCATCGAGTGACGCTTCGTTTAACGAACGTTCCGCTAGCATCTCGTAGTACTGAGAATCGTCCGGCTCGATCTCGAGAAGTCTGAGAATGATTGTCCGGTATTCCTCGAATGACCTTGTCTTTCCAAGTTTGAGGAGAAGGTAGGTGCGCTCTACGCTCTTGTCCTCATCACCGCGCCTGACATGAAAGACTGCCGGGGACGACTTGAGCGTTCTTCCGCTGAACATCACAGAAGCGCGAACGACATAATCGCCCGGCGGCAAAGGGTCGAGTCGAAAACGAACGAGGGTTTGACTCCAAGCGTTGAAATTAGTGGCTCTTCCCGCAACAAGTTTTCCGTTGAGACGATCTTCGATCACCGTCAAATTGGAAGACGCAAGGTTTCTATTCGTGCCGGCGTCGTCAGTTATCGAGACTGTTGCCTCGTGCCACCACACATCATTAGCGCTAGCATTGGTCGGCAGATCAAGAACCGCAGATAGCTCAAGCGGCTCATCCATAAATACCAACGTTGATTCAAGACTGCTCTGGGCGCCAAGCGGCGAGTGCAGCTTCGCGAGAGGAGGATGGCCGTGAACTACCAAAATAAGCTCAGCAGGAATGCGCGGCTTGGGGGGGGTCGCGGGCCCGAAGGCGTAGCTAATGGCAAGCAAGAATGTCAGCATCTTAGTCATGATATGGGAATCCTCACGGGTGCTTTCGGTGCAGACGCAGTTGAAGAATGTCGAGAGGCAGGTAATCCGTCGGGAATGGCAAAATGTTTCCATGTGAATACATCAGCGATCCGCATGGATCGTTGTTTGGAAAATACGCCGGGAAGAAGTCAGTGTGATTGACATTAAGTCCGTGAGCCCCTTCGTGTGCAACGACAACTTCTTTGAGGTCGCCCAGCATGCTCGCCGGATAGAAAGTCTCACGCCCAAGACAGTCACGAAGCATCTCCGACTTGTGGTCAGCTGGATCCATTGGAGTGTCAAGTACACCATCGTTCCCGGGGAAAATGGCATTGAAAGTGGTGTCAAGAACGTCGCAGCCTTGTTGAAGCGGGTTATTACAGACAATCACTGAATGTAGTACACCCGTAGCGTCGGGGAAGATTGCCGATTTCCCAAACGACTCGGTGAATATGTCCACGACCAGCGTCTCATTCGGAGATCCGTTCGGATTTTGATCCGGATTGACAACCTGATTCAAATTCTCGCCAAGGTAAAAGTGCTTCCCGTAGTATTCGACGTAGGCAGGAACTATGAGTGCAGGTATTCTCGTATTGTCCGTAAGCACAGGGGATACCTGGCGGGCTCTGACGCGCAGGGCATACTGTGCGGACCAGCCCGGAACAGGAGTCGGACCACCGGGTGTTCCCCACCCGTTAGGATCAGCGAGTGGGTGTAAACCATCAGAATCTCGGGCGACCTCGTCAGAATCAACATAGTGAAATGTAAGCGGTAGCTTGAAGAAAATTTGGTCAAGACCCCTCAATGACGGATCCATGTCTACGAAAACGTCTTTGCGCGCGGGATTAAGTCGGCGATGCTCACCCCCAACGACAAACCCACGATACTCTTCGTAGGCCGACAAGCCGTCACCCGTGATTCCAATGGTGTCAGTTTGTCCATTTAATGTCACAGGTCCGGTTGCCGGGAGAGCGTCCGCATCGGACGTAGCAGCTTGTCCAGTATTCGGTACGTGATCGAGTCGCCCAGTGGCACGATCAGCAAGGGCGTCCCAACCTGCTTTTGGCAGTGCGTTGTCCGCAATCTCAGGAAGATCTTTCTCAACTTCAAAGGTCTTAACCTTGTTACCGGAGCCAAAGGTCAAAGTTGCTTTCAAATGACCGTAGGCGGCGTAGTCAAAAACCTGAAGTCGAGTCGCGGTATCGCCCGACGGATCAAACGGGATTTCGGGTGTCGCTTGTCGAGCAGCGTCGCTGCCAGTTTCGAACGCCATGTCTGGGCCTGTGTCCGGGTTGTCGACAGGGTAGTTCATCGCGATACCCGGATAGCTAGTCACTTTGGACAGTGAGTACTTAACGTTTCCGCTAGTACCGGGCGGGGTGAGGAGGTGAAGTGAAATCGTCTGGATGGGAGCTCCAGGACTAGGCACGTTGTAAGTTTGCCCCGATGAAACTATAGAGCCAGGTAAGAAAAGCGCACTCTCGTCTTGATGTGTCGTGGCAAACGTGCCACTCGCGTCGACCAGCACGCCGCTTATAGTTATCTCGGCGTTCTCTGACTTGACCGAAATGGCGGGCGTGATTGAGAGTTGCGCTGTCCCAACCCTCATCGGCGTAAACGTAACCGACGAAACTGCGCCGGATGGAGAAAGGGTTGCGGTGGCGCCTTTGCGCGCAGTTGATGGAAACGACCAAGTCGCCCTTACGGGGCCAATCGGCGTATAAAGAGTCGAGTTCTGGCGCCTGAGTCCATATGCGAGAAAGCGCGGCACTTCCACGGGCGAAACGATGAAATTCCCCTGGCTGACGCTCTGCGTGGGAGATACGTTTTTAAAGATTCGAACCAAGTCTGGCTGCTCAGCAGTCTCGGTAAACTTGATGAGCTTCGGCTCCACAGTGTCGTTGCATGCGGCGGTAATCGTGTACGTTCCCGGTTGCACGCCCGCGACGAAGGTGGCTTCGGCTAGACCATCGGCACCTACGGCCGCAGTGTAGGACGACGACGTACCATTTTCAGAACCTCCAACGGTTGCAATGGCTTTTGAGGGTTGCTCCGTGATCGAGAATGTGACTTGCTTGCCTTCAAGAGGGGCGCCGCCAGGGCCTGTGATTAGCTGGACCTTCAGCGGTGATTTTGCTGGACCACCGGTGGAGCCTGTCTGGTTGTCACCGTCAAGAAGGCGAATGTCCACGCCCGGGACGTAGGTGATTTCGACAGTGGCTGCGAAATATTCGAACTGCATTCCGGTCGTACTGTCAGATTCAACCGTGACCTTGACGCTGTTCAGGTTGCTGCGAGAATACCCAGTCAATCCAGAGGGGAAATCCTGTTCGAACACATACGTCGGAAATACGGATCCGCACGGCATCGGGGGTGCAGTAATCCTTTGCGCAACTCCTATAGGCGTGTCATTCAACTTCACGCTCACGTTTGCGTAACGACCAGTGAAGCCAGAGGTCATCGGCAAAGAAATTCGGATGTGTGTGATTTTCGCGTAAGACGGGATGTCCGCGGCGAACTGACCCGACGCAGAGCCAACCGCAAAATAGCTATAGGTTGCATATTGCGGGGGGGCCGGGGGGCAAAACTGAAATGACGCCGCGAAACAGGGCGAAGTGCCAGCGTTACATAGCTGCGCGGTAACGACCGTAGGTGTAGGGGTTTGCGCGAACACGCCCGAAGGCATGAGCAAACTAGCGCACAAGGTCATGATCATATTGCGCGCTGTTGTGTTCAGATACTTCCAGCGAAATGACATATCTTTTCTGACCCTTCCCGATAGAGAAAAGTAACCGCAGGCATGGCCGTCGCTGTGCCAGCGTCGATTTCCCAAATTTAGAATTGGATTTGCTGCCGATTGGAGTTCGCACATGATACGTTGAAAATGACCGTGATGGATAGCCGCAAACATGGAAACTCCCGTCCGATAGATAGGTGGAGGGAAAGGGTCCGAGCTGGCTGGGCAACAATTTCTAGCAGAAAAGTAACGCGCAGGGCGGCTCTCGCGGATCACATCGCATGAGGTTCACGCTGTTGTGCTACAAGCGAGAACTGGACACTCCGAATGGTAGAGATCTGATCGCAGATGTGCGATCCGTCAAGCCACTACGGTCCACGCTGCTGGTCGTTTTCGCGCCGCTGGAAATCGCTCAATCGCTGAACACGCGACGTCGACCAACAGAGAAACCGAGCGTCTATTACTTCGATGCGGACAGTGACGGCGTCGGAGCTGGACGTCAGGCCCGGTCAACTGATCTCGACTAGGTGGATAAAACGGAACTGCGAGTGCGATGACGGAGATAGAAACGTCTTCCATGTGGTTGAGGATCTTCTGCCGGACTGCAATTTGAACGCGCTAGTGGAGTCGCTCACGCCAAGGAGTGTTTGCATTGGAAATCCAGATCGCTTCTTCTGGGAAGACGCGAAGGGGCTGCATGCGTCGATGTTCTATCGCGATGCACGCGGCAATCCGTGGATCCCTGTGTCGGCGATGTCTCGGCGCTCCGATCATCGATCCGATAACAGGCTGCGCGGAACGGTAACGCGACATCTGGAAGCTATCATCGCCTTGTGAAGCCGACAGAGGCGATGAGGCTCACCCCCGACGATCAGCGAGTCAAGCCATACGCGCAATTTCCGTTTCCGCGCCCGAACTGCGGAACAGGCATCGAGATATCACGTGTGTTCTGCTCGGAACTTTGCGAAGACGAAGGCTCCTACATGCGCTACTCATGCGCATGCCTCGAGGACGATCGGTATGAACTTCCAGACGTACAGGCGGAGTTTCGGGAAGCGACTCGCACTGATCCTGGCCGGCGGATACCAAGAACATGCCCGTCGACTATAGAACAGAGTCCATGACGCGTGATCAAAACGTGATCACGGGCTACGCGTGGAATGCCGAGCACCGTGGCAGAGCATCGACCACATTCAGGGCAACTCATCTAAGCTGTCCAAACCTCCAGCTCCTCTACAACCATGTCACGACGAGAAAGACGAGCAAGAAGATCGGTCTATTCAGCGCGGATGAGGACACGGTCGCAGCAGCGAAAGCTGATCAACTCTTCTCGCGAGTTTGGGCGCGGGAACCGGAAGTCCGAGCGACGATCCTGCGATCGGAAGGTTCATGTCGCGCGCGATCAGATCTGTGCGAGCTCGTTGCATCAATGAGCGAACGCTGCGGCGCTGCGGAAAACGGTGCCCTGTTTGTCTTGCTCTACTTCAAAAGAATTCGCCCCAGAAAACACGTCGAACTGGTGAGAAGCGAATGAGGGCTTGCGTCGCGAGCGGCGCAGCTCAATATCAGGGCTGGTCTGTTCGCGCTGTGGCGCTGCAGCGGTGTGGAAGAACCCGGAAACCGCGGCGTGTCAGGCGTGCGCTGCCGCGGCACCAACGTTAGAGCTGCACGCGAAATCAACGATTGCTGACCCAAAGTAGCAGCCGAGTCCGTAAACAAACCGGTGTGCCCGACTGATCATCAAAGCGTTCATGTGGCGCGTCTCGTCAAAGGGGCCTGCTCGTACGTAAGATCCCCGGAGTTTAAACGGAATGCATCGAGAAGTAGCGAGCTGCTGAGTGGAAAGAAGAGCAACGAATTCTGTAGCCCCTGGTAGGTATCCAAGACGACGGGATTGTCGGTCGTCACAAAGTAACGACCGGGCGCGGCAATCAAGCTCGTACCTCGAGGCAGCGGCGCTCTCATGCTGAGCGGTGTGCGGACGAGACATCCGCACTCCACGTTGCAGTTCGCCACTCATCGTGCACCGGCGTCAGTCCGCGCACCAGGTCGTGATAGGCGCGATCGAGCTTACGCGTCATCGGTCCCATCGCGCCGCCGCCGATCTTCAGATCATCGACTTCGATGATCGGCAGGATCTCCCAGCCGGTGCCCATGTAGAACAGTTCATCGGCGAGGTAGAGCTCCGTCCGATCGATCTCGCGCTCGATGACGGGGATGCCGAGGATTTCGGGGGCGAGGGTGAGGACGGTGCGGCGCGTGATGCTGTCGAGAATTCCGCTGCTGAGCGGCGGTGTGATGAGCTCACCGCGCCGGATCATCGCGATGCACGATGCCGGTCCCTCGGTTACCTTGCCGCGGCGATCGAGAAAGATGGGCCACTCCGAGCCGCGCGACCGCGCCTCGATCACGCCGAGCCGGCTGTTGTGATAGTTGGAGAACGCCTTGATGCGCGGCGGCATACTCGATTCGTCGATGCGCGACCAGCTGGAGACGATCGTGCGCACGCCGCGCTCCTCCAGCATCCGGCTCTGGAACCACCACGTATCGATCACGACATCGCAGTCGGTTCCGGCCGGCACCATCATCTCGCGCACGTGCGCGGTCGCGTAGATCCAGGGCCTGATGTAGACGTCGGCGCGCGTTTCGTTTGCGCTGAGAAGGTCGAGTACACCCTGCAGGATCTCGTCGCGGGTGTAGCGCGTGGTTAGCCGCACGAGACGGATCGACTCCATCAGGCGGTCGATGTGCTCCTCGAGCCGGAAGACGTAAAGCTGTTCGTCGCGCGCGTTCCAGTACGCCTTGATTCCCTCGAAGACGGACGAGATCGAGGCGTGCCCGATGCTGCTGACGTGGACGGTCGCTTCGTTCCAGGGGATGAAATGGCCGTTGCGCCAGAGGAAACGCGGCTTGAACGGAACGTCGTTGCTGACGGGGAAGATCGACATCTACTTCTCCTTGACGACTGCGAGCCGGCGGTCGAGTTGAATCATGGCCACACCGCTGAGAATGACGAGCATCGCGACGACCATGCGCGGCGTCACCGGCTCGCCGAGGAGCGCGACGCCGGTGATGACGGCGACGAGAGGATTGACGTAGGCGTACGAGGAGACCTTGCCCGCGCTCAGCTTCGAGATCGCGTAGTTGTAGGCGGAGTACGCGACGACCGAGCCGAAGATCGCGAGATAGAGGAGCGCCACCGTCGAGCGAAGAGAGAACATCGCGGCCGCCGGCCGGTTGCCGGATGCGAAGGCGAGCACTGTGATGAGCGTCCCGCCGCTGAGCATCTGGATGACGGAGTTCGCGAGCGGATCGCCCTTCGGCTCGCCGCGCGAATAGAGCGTTCCGGCGTTCCAGCAGATGGAGCTGAGCTGCATTGCGCCGACCGCGAGGAAGAAGCCGATCGATGCATCGAAATGACCGATGGCCGGCGCGACGAGCAGGCCGACTCCGCCGAAGCCGAGCGCGAGCCCCGCGATGCGGCGGGGCGTCATGCGCGCGGAGCCGATGATCGTCTCCATGACCGCCATCCAGATCGGAATGGTCGCGGCGAGCAGTGCCGCGAGTCCGCTGCTGAGCGAATGCTCCGCGTAGACGACGAGCGTGTTGCCGCACGCCGCCATGAGGATGCCGCTGATGATCTGCCGGCGCCACGGCCCGCGGAAGGAGACACCGCGCAGCCGCGCGATGACGAGCAGCAGCCCGCCGGCCAGCGTAAAGCGGATTCCGGTGACGATCACCGTGGCAATCGTCCCGCAGGCCCCCCGGG
>CAZKID010000016.1:0-13682 GCA_964552405.1 uncultured Thermoanaerobaculia bacterium | reverse complement strand
GCGGCGCGCGGCGAGCTGCGGAGAATCGTCGGGAACCGGTTGTAGCGAAGAGCTAATGAAAAGTGTGAATCTAGGTTTTGATTGTGATACAGTCAAGTATGTCAATTTGAGTAACACAATCTGGCAGCCGCGCCTCGCCCGTCAGGACCGCCCCATCTACCGCGCCATCGCCAACGCGCTGGAGCGCGATCTTGCCAGCGGCGTCCTCCGCGAAGGCTCGCGGCTGCCGACGCACCGAGAGCTGGCCGAACGTCTGCGTGTCACGCCGCTGACGATTACCCGCGCCTATCGCGAGGCGGCGCGGCGCGGCCTGATCGAATCATCGGTCGGGCGCGGGACGTTCATCCGCGGCGGAGGCCTGATGCCGCCCGACCCTGCGCTGTCGTCATCGGGCTCACTCGATCTCTCCAAGAACGTGATCGCCGCGAGCGATGCGCTCGATCTCGACGGCCGCGCCGTCGCCGCCTTGCGCCCGCTCGTGCGCGAGACCGACTATCAGCCGCCGGCCGGCTCGCTTCGCCATCGCCTCGCCGCATGTGCATGGGCTCGTGAAGTTGGGTTCGAGGTTCCGCCGGAGCGCGTGATCATCACGCCCGGCGCGCAGCAGGCCATCGTCTCGATCCTCGCAGCGGTCAGCGGCGCGGGCGATACGGTCCTGGTCGAGGAGCTCAGTTATCCGCGCTTCGGCGCAATCGCGGCACTGCTGCATCTCGAGGTGCGCAAGATCGAGGTCGATGAGCATGGACTCGTCCCGGCCTCGCTCGAGAAGGCGCTGCGCGCGACGAAGGCGCGTGCGCTCTACACGATCCCCAACTTTCAGAATCCGACGGCGAGCGTGATGCCGGAGAAGCGCCGCCGCGAGATCGCAGCGCTGGCGCGCAAACACTCGCTGCTCGTGATCGAAGACGATGTCTACGGCTTCCTGCTCGACACCGAGCCTGCGCCGATCACGCACTTCGCTCCCGAGACATCGTGCTACGTGACGAGCATCTCGAAGAGCCTCTCGCCGTCGATGCGTTTCGGCTTCGCCGTGGTCCCGGAAGCTCTGGTCGACCGCGTCTCCTCGGCCTGCGGTGCGATCAACGCCTTTGCACCGACGACGAGCGCGGAGCTCTTCGCGTTCTTTCAGGAAAGCGGCATGGCGCGCCGTACGATCGAGAACAAGCGCGCGCTCATCGAGCGCAATCGCCGGATCGCAACGCGCGTCTTCGGCGATGCGCTGCGCAACATCCATCCGATGAGCCCCCACCTCTGGGTGCAGCTCCCGGTTGGGGCCGACGCGCAGCGGATCACCGATCGCGCGCGCCAGCGCGGCATCGAGATCGGTCCCGCCTCGTCGTTCGCTCCCGACGGCATCACCTCACGCAACGCCGTCCGCATCTCGATCGGCCCCACGACCGATGCGGTGCGCCTGGAAAATGCGCTGCGTACGATCGCGAGTCTCATCGCGGAGCCGAGGCTGGGGATGACGATGGTGGTGTGAGGGGCGTGCGGGTACGCGGATGCGCGGACTCGTGTTGGTTGGAAGCGAGAGTTACTTCGCATGGCGCGAAGCACCGCGAGCCCGCGAGCCCGCGTACCCGCGCGACCAAAACGTGATCCCCCTCACAAACGATCACACCGAACTGTGCAATAACGGCTCACCCTCAATTTCCAGGCTGTAGGACGGCGTACCCCCGCCGGACGTGTCTCTTCCTTCCTTCCTCCGGTCAACCCACCAAAACAAAGGAGAACTACCAATGCGAACGATCCTCGTGTCCCTATTGTGCGTGCTCCTCTCACCTCTGGCCTTAGCTCAGAAACGCGAATCGGTTCCGGCGCCCGGAGATCCGCTCACGGGATTGACCGCCCAACAACGCGCTGCATTCGATGATGGAGCCGGCGATTTCACCGAAGTCGAGACGGTGACGGACGGACTTGGTCCCGTCTTCAATGAGCGCTCCTGCGCTGCGTGTCATACGACGCCTGCGACCGGGGGAGGAAGCGCGCGCTTCGTCACTCGCTTCGCGCGCGTGACTGCGGTGGGCTTCGATCCGCTCAGTGCGCTCGGCGGTACGTTGATTCAGGATCATGCGATCGGCCCCGATGACGGCTCACCGCATGCGTTCTCGCCCGAATCGGTTCCGGCGATTGCGAATCTCGTCGTGAAGCGGCGAACGACGCCACTCTTCGGCCTCGGACTCGTCGATGCAACGCCCGACAGCGAGCTCGTCGCGCTGGCGCAGGCGCAGGCCGCGCACGGCGGTGGCATCAGCGGCCGAGTGAATGTCGTCGACAACATTCGCGCCGGAATGAAGACCGCGGGAAAGTTCGGATGGAAGGCGCAGGTGCCCTCGCTCCTGCAGTTCGCGGGCGATGCGTATCTGAACGAGATGGGCATCACGAGCGCCGACTTTCCGAACGAGAGTTGCCCGCAGGGCAATTGCGCGGAGCTCGTGTTCAATCCTGCGCCCGGCATCAACGAGAGTGGAGATGGAATCGAGGCGCTCCATGCGTTCATGACAATGCTCGCGCCGCCGCCGCGTGGACCGCAGAACGGCGACGTGAAAGCCGGCGAGAATCTCTTCGACCACCTCGGCTGCAGCGATTGTCACGTTGCGAGTCTGCGTACGGGATCGAACGCGATCGCTGCGCTCGATCGCAAGACGTATCACCCGTACTCCGACTTCCTCATTCATGACATGGGCTCCTTGGGCGATGGACTCGAGATGGGCGACGCGAAAGGTGCTGAGATGCGAACGACACCGTTGTGGGGACTGCGGTTCGTGACGGCGTACTTGCACGATGGCCGCGCGGCGACACTCGACGACGCGATCCTCGCGCATGACGGCGAGGCGCGCGCGTCGCGCGATCGCTTTGCAACGCTCGATGCGAATCGCAAAGCGAAGCTGCTCGCGTTCCTGCGATCGCTGTAAGGAACGCTGGAAGCGTTCTTCCAGGAGATTAGACGGTGGCGGCTTTGCCGCCACCGGAACTTGCGCTACGGCGATTTACCGTGGCTCGGGGGTGTGGAGGACGCCGGCGCCGCGTTTTCCAGTGGTGCTTTGCGCACCACTGGCTATTCTCCGACGTGGCACGCCTCCGGCGTGCTCTGTACACTCTCGCGATGAATCGAATTTCACCCATTTTTTTTGCCGCTCTCCTGCTCTCCGGCTGCGCCACCGGTGATGCCACGACGATCCTCATCGTGCGCCATGCGGAGAAGGTGCTCAACGCGGGCGATGATCCGCATCTGACCGAGGCTGGCAACGCGCGTGCGCAGGAGCTGGCGAAGGTTGCGGAGAACGCACATGTCGGCTCCGTCTATGTCTCGCAGTATCAGAGGACGAAGGAGACGGCGGCGCCGCTGCTTGCGGCACATGGGGACATTTCCGAGCGCGCAGTGCCGGTGAACATGTCGGGCGTGAAGAACTATCCGAAGGAACTGGCCAGCACGATCCTCTCAGCGGATCGCGGCAAGACGGTGCTCGTCGTCAGCCACAGCAACATCGTTCCGGCGCTGGTCGAAGAGCTTGCGCATGTCAAAGTGCCGGAGATCCCCGATAACGAATTCTCGCTTCTCTACATCGTGGTCGTTCGCCGCGGCAAACCGGTGTCGTTGATCGCGGCACGCTACGGCGCACCATGACGTTCTTCTTCGGGCTGATCTTCGGCGCAGTCGGGACTGGATATCTCATCTACGCGCGCCGTCAGTACGATGGCCTGCTCGCGGTGACAGGGTTTCTGTTGATGGTGTTCCCGTACTTCGTCTCGGGCGTGTTTGCGACACTCGTCATCGGAGCGCTGCTTTGCGCAGCGCCATTCGCAATCCGACGATGGCAGTGAGAACCGGGCACCCCAGCGCCGTCATCACTCCCCGATATCCTCATTCCACAGCCGCGGCTCTTCCGCGATGAAGCGCTTCATCAACTCGATACACGTTGCGTCCTGGACGACGTCGACGCGCACGCCGCGCGAGCGGAGCAGTTCCTCTTCGCCCATGAATGTCTGGTTCTCGCCGACGATCACGTGGGGGATTCCGTAGAGCAGAATCGCGCCGCTGCACATCGAGCAGGGTGAGAGCGTCGTGTAGAGCACGCACTCGCGATACACCGCGGCAGGCTGGCGGCCTGCATTTTCGAGCGCATCCATCTCGCCGTGCAGCACGGCGCTGCCGCGCTGTACGCGGCGATTGTGTCCGCGCCCGATGATCCGCCCCTGATGGACGATGACGGAACCGATCGGGATGCCGCCTTCCTGCCGTCCGAGACGCGCTTCGTCGATCGCCGCCTGCATGAATTCGTCGTGCGTCATCGTCAGCCCAGATACTTCTCGCGCAGCACGTTCGAGTGATGCACGACGTGGCCGGCGATGATCCATGCGAGTGCGCGGACGGTGAAGCGATAGTCGCTCGCGATTCCGTCGCGCGACCATGCGGCAGCGGGCAGGTTGCGAAAGAGATCGATCGAGGCCGCGCGGATCGAATCGAACTCCTGCGTCAGTGCGGCGAGCGAGCAGTCGTCGGATGCCGCACCTTTCACCGCGATCTCCTGGTCAAAGGAGGGCAATGCGCCGGGAAGACTGCGCGCGAACCAGAGTGCGCGCGAGGCGAAGAGGCGCTCCGCATCGTTCACATGGCCGACGAGCTCCTTGATGCTCCACTTCTCCGGCTCGTAGCGATATCCGGCTCGCGATTCGGAGACCGACTGCAGCAGCGCGACGGTGTCATGACGCTGTTGATCGAGTGTCGCAATGACGTCGCCGTCAGGAACGGCGTTGATGTACTTGAAGTAGTAATCGGCAGCTTCATCGTTGGCGGGACGCGTTGCGAGGTTGTTCATGACGCGCGAGGATAACGCAGTCGTTACTCGTCGATCCGCAGATCCGACGCCGCGCGCTCCTTCTGTAACCGCGCCGCAACCGCTTCCGCCTTGTGCATGACGCGCAGCATGTTCATGCCGGCGATTCCGCGCAGTTGCTCATCGGTGTATCCGCGCGCGATGAGCTCCTCGAACAACTTCGGATACGCCGCGGCGCTGTCGAGTCCTTCGACCGTGCTCGTGATGCCGTCGAGATCCGTGCCGATGCCGACATGCTCCGCGCCGGCCATCTGCACGAGATGATCGATGTGATCGGCCACATCCTTGATCGTCGCGTGCGGTGTTGGATGGGCCGCATCCCACGCGGCGAGCAGCTCCTTCACGCGCTCCGGTTGCCCGCGCTCCATCGCCTTGAGCCGCGTCTCCTCCGCATCATGCGCCGCGGTTTGTTCGCGCACCTTGTCGGAGACGAAGGCCGGAACCCAGGACGCCATCACGACGCCATCGTTCTGTTTGAGGCGGCGCAGCACGTCATCGGGGACATTGCGCGCGTGATTCGTCACCGCGCGTGCCGAGGAGTGGGTAAAGACGACGGGAGCGGCGGCGATGTCGAGGACGTCGTTCATCGTCTTCGGTGAGACGTGCGAGATGTCGACGATCATGCCGAGGCGGTTCATCTCGGCGATGACCTGCTTGCCGAAGGGAGTGAGTCCGTTGTGAATCGGATCCGCGGTCGCGGAGTCGGCGAAGTCGTTGTTGTCGCTATGCGTGATGGTCATGTAACGCGCGCCGGCGGCGTAGAGCTGGCGGAGTACGCCAAGCGAGTTGCCGATCGAGTGTCCGCCTTCCACTCCGATCAGCGACGCGATCTTGCCGGCGCGATGAATGCGCATGATGTCGTCCGCCGTTCGCGCAAGCTCGAACGTGCCGGAGTAGCGCTCGTCGAGGCGGTAGACGACATCGATCTGTTCGAACACCGCGCGGACGGCATCGGCGCCTTTCAGCGTGGTCGGAACGTAGACGGACCAGAACTCCGCGCCGGCGAGACCTTTGCGGAGCCGCGGGATGTCGGTGTGCAGCGGCGGTGTGAGACCGCTCTGATCCTTGCTGATGTCGATCTGCGCGAGGTGGTTCTTCACGCGCTCGTGATACTGCCACGGCAGATCGTTGTGACCATCGATGAGCGGTACGTCGCGCAGAATGCGCTCGACGCGCTGCACAGGCGAGGGCGCCTGTGCTCCAGTGGAAAGCGTGACGAAGAGAAGGGCGAGTGCGCCGATGCGGGTCATGCTGCCGATCATCGGCTCATTCGTGCAGCGGATCAATTACCTCGCGGGTAATGGTTCGCGTTCCGGCGGCGGAGTAGAGTCATTGCATGAGCACAGTCGAGAGCTCCTTTGGCGTCTTGTTGCGTGAGTGGCGGGCGCGCCGCCGCGTCAGTCAGCTCGATCTTGCTGTCGAAGCCGGTGTCTCTTCCCGTCACGTGAGTTTCATCGAGACAGGACGGTCGCAACCGAGCCGCGACATGGTGCTGACCCTCGGGCGCGTGCTCGATATTCCGCTGCGCGATCAGAACGAGCTGCTCATGGCAGCGGGATTCGCCGCGATGTATCGCGCGACGGATCTCGATGCCCCGCATCTGGCGCAGGCCCGGCGTGCACTCGAACTGATGCTGCGCCAGCAGGAGCCCTATCCCGCGATCGTGGTCGATCGCAAGTGGACGATTCTCAAGGCGAACAACGGCGCAGCGCGTCTCGTCGGACAGTTCGCCGATCCCGCCGCCGCGGACGAATGGGGCGGCAATGCGATGCGGCTGATGTTTCATCCGCGCGGCTTTCGTCCCTGGATCGTGAATTGGGAGGCGATGGCAGCGTCGCTGATCCAATGGCTCCACCGAGATGTCCTCAGCGGCCTCGGTGGTGAAGACACGCGCGCGTTGCTGCGCGAACTGTTGTCATATCCCGGCGTGCCGGCGCGATGGCACTCGCTCGATCTCGAGGTGTCGACCGCGCCGTTTCTGGCGATCGAGTTTCGCAAGGGAGATCTCGCTCGCAGCTACTTCTCGACGCTGACGACGCTCGGAACGCCGCATGACATCACGCTGCAGGAGCTGCGAGTGGAGGCGTTCTTTCCGGCGGATGTGCAGACGGAAGATGCCTGACGCGCGAGGTCTATTGCCCGATTCCATACGACAGCGTCGGACGGAACGCGAGAATCTCGATCGTCGCCTTCGCAATGAACCGAGCGGCGTTCTCCGGCAGCTCTTCTCTTTCATCGAGCAGCGCACCGATCGAGGCACGCGGCCGCAGCCGCAGGTAACGTGGCGCGGCTCCGCCGGCGATCATCCGATACCAGAGCGTCTCGTTCTGCGCTGTCTCGCTGCGAAGCGCATCGACGAATGCCTTCTCGGCGCCGGGATTCAGCTCGATCGTCAGCATCTCGACGCGTGCGGCGGGTGAAGGCTCGCCGCTTCCGTGCGAGATCTCCGGGAGGAATTCGTACAGCGCGCTGCCGGTGAATTGCGCATGCGGTGTCACGTTCACGATGTTGTCGCGCTCATCATCGGCGGGTGAGACCGGGGCGTTGAGACTCGCCGATGTGTGATTGAACGTTGCGTAGACGAACGAACGCTGGCGATCGCCGGCCCAGATCGTCCACCCGTACCACTTCCACGAGTCATTTGCCTGCCGATGCCAATCGAGATGGCGAATGTATCCCGCTTCAAAGTCGACTGTGTCGCCGTCGTGCGGACGAAGAACGGAGATGCGCGCGTAAGGGCCTTGATTCGCAGGCGCGGGTGCGGAGCTCGTAAGCAGCATGAGAAGAAATCCTCCAAACATGCTGCTCACGATGCGGCCGCAGCGGCGCGCGTTCAATTACTTCGCAGGTAATCAGAAGCTGATGTTGCGCACGTAATGACAGGTGTAGCCGTTCGGATGTTTCACGAGGTAATCCTGGTGATAATCCTCCGCCAGCCAGAACTCTTTTGCGGGAACGATCTCCGTGACGACGGGACGCTTCCATGCACCCGACTTGTCGACGCGCGCCTTCACTTCTTCCGCGATCTTCTTCTGATGGTCATCGTGATAGAAGATTGCCGAGCGGTACGATGAGCCGATGTCGTTGCCCTGCCGGTTCATCGTCGTCGGATCGTGGACCTTGAAGAAGAAGAGCAGGATCTGCTCGAACGAGGTCTTCTTCGGATCGAAGGTGATCTCGATCGCCTCGGCGTGACCTTCGTGATGCTCGTAGGTCGCGTTCTTCACGGTCCCGCCGGTGTAGCCGACTCGCGTCGAGACGACGCCGGGCTGCTTACGAATCAGCTCCTGCATGCCCCAGAAGCAACCGCCTGCGAGTGTCGCCTTTTCGAGTCCTGCTGTGTTTGTCATGGCCGTTGATTGTAAAGATCCCAGAAGCGTAAATGCAGCGAGAAGCGCGATTCGGAACCGAGACAATGTGTCCTCCTGTGCGAATCAGATGCCGCGGACGGCGCGGTGGTTTCGCGTGCTATGTTCGTATCCCACGTGGATCTACAACGCCTCATCCATTCACTCTTCCATACGCCGCGGGCGCTGATCGGTGCCATTCACGCCGACGCTCTGCCCGGTACGCCCGCCAACCGCCGCTCCGTGAATGAGATCGCGGCGATGGCCGCCAGGGAAGCCGAGATCTATGCGCAGTCGGGATTTCACGGAATCATTCTCGAGAATACGCATGACCGCCCTTACTTGAAAGGTGCGGCAGTCGGGCCGGAAATCGTCAGCGCGATGAGCATCATCGGCGCGGAGATCCGCCGCGCGTGCGCGCTTCCGCTCGGTATTCAGGTGCTCGCCGGTGCAAATCATGCGGCAATGGCCGTGGCGCATGCCTGCGGCGCGCGGTTTGTCCGCGTAGAGGGCTTCGTCTTTGCGCACGTTGCGGATGAAGGAGTGATCGAGTCGAGTGCCGGCAGTCTGCTTCGCTATCGCCGTGCGATCGGTGCGGAGGATGTGCTCGTCTTTGCCGACGTCAAGAAGAAGCATTCAGCGCATGCGATCACCGCGGACGTCGACATCGCCGAAACGGCGAAGGCCGCGGAGTTTTTCAAGGTGGATGGCGTGGTCGTCAGCGGCACGGCGACAGGAAGTCCGACCGATCCGGACGACGTGGAGGCGGTCAGCAAGGCGGTCGGCGTGCCGACGCTCATCGGTTCCGGCATTACGCCGGAGAACATCGGGCGCTATCGTGGCGCCGATGCGTTCATCGTCGGCTCGTGTGTGAAGAACGGTGGCGTCTGGTCGGGTGAGCTCGATCCGCTGCGCGTGCGAGCCGTGGTCGACGCACTCTAACAAGATGATGCACCTTCCCTTCGATCCGCCGCTCGCGCCGATGTTATCGACCGCGGCCGATGCGTTGCCGGAGGGCGGCGGCTGGCTCTTCGAGCCGAAGTGGGATGGCTTTCGCACGCTGCTCTTTCGCGACGGGGATGACGTGTTTTTGCAAAGCCGGGACGAGAAGCCGCTGAATCGCTACTTCCCCGAGCTCATCGAGCCGGTGAAGTCGATGCTGCCGCAACGTTGCGTGCTCGACGGCGAGATCGTGATCGCCGGTCCGGCGGGTCTCGATTTCGAAGCACTGCTCCTGCGCATCCATCCGGCCGCATCGCGCGTGAAGCTCCTCGCGGAGCAATCCCCTGCCTCCTTCGTCGCCTGGGATCTGCTCGCGACCGGCGGCGAGGATCTGCGCGAAATTCCGCTCGCCGAGCGGCATGCGCGGCTGGAACGGGAGCTTGCCGGCATCAAGCCGCCGATTCATCTCTCACCTTCGACGCTCGATCGCACGCTCGCCGGCGATTGGTTTGCGCGATTCGAAGGCGCGGGGCTGGATGGTGTGATGGCCAAGCGGCTCGACTCGCCGTACCGGCCCGGCGAACGGACCATGATCAAGATCAAACATGCGCGCACGGCCGATTGTGTGGTCGCCGGTTTTCGCTGGCACAAGAACGGACCGGGCACGATGATCGGCTCGCTGCTGCTCGGTCTCTACGACTCTAACGGAACGCTGCACCACGTCGGTGTGACCTCGACCTTCACCAACGCGGTACGCAAGCAACTGGCTGACGAGCTCGCACCCTTGCGGATCGATGCTTTGAAGGATCATCCCTGGCGCGGCTGGGCCGAGGCTCACATCGAACAGCGGATGCCGGGCGCCGGCAGCCGTTGGAATCGCGGCAAGGATCTGAGCTGGGAACCGTTGCGTCCGGAGCGTGTCGTCGAAGTTGCGTACGACCACATGCAGGGCACGCGCTTCCGTCACGGGGCAAGGTTTCTGCGCTGGCGACTCGATAAGAAACCGGAGGCGTGTAATTACGCGCAACTCGAGGTGACACCCGCCTTCGAGTTGGCGCGGGTCTTTGCATGAGACTCCGTCAGTTTTGATTGCACATCCGCCACTCAGCGCGTATTCTCTTCCACCACGACATCTTTGTACCAAAAAGACGGCAGAGCCTGCGGCTCTGCCTTTTTTTTTCAGAAAGGAGACGTAATGCGTCGAGTCATTCCTGCAGCCATCGCCTCGCTCATCATCGCCACCGGAGCCTGGGCGCAATGCATCTTCAACCCGAACATCGAGGGGGCCCATCACATGATCGTCACTTCGGGTCAGAGCTACACACTGACCTGGTCGCCGGTTTCGGGTGCGGTCAGCTATCACGTCACCGAAGCGAGAGGTTATCCGACGCCACAACTGGCAGCGGATACCGCGGCCTCGTCCGGCGACGGTCCGACGTTTCTTGCGAGCGATCCGCTGCGGTTCACCACCAGGCATTTCGCCAGCGATCTCAGCTACGTCGGCTACTCGATCACGGCCATCGGCGCCGATGGCACAGCGCTCTGTTCGACGAAGCTTGCGCTGCTGATCCGTCCCGATGAAAGCATCCGCAACCTTTTCAAGCGCGTGGTAGTGCCAGTCGCGGGGTCGGTCGTCGCGGCGGACGGCTCGAGGTTCCATACGTCGCTGCGTCTGACGGTTCCCAGCGGCTCGCCGGCCTCCGCGACCGGCCGCATCATCTTCCATCCGCAGGGCGCGATTCATAGTGACAACGATCCGTCGATTGCGTATCACCTCGAGCCGGTGTCCGAGGGCGCGGGTTTGAGCCAGTATTGGGATGATGTGATTGCTGCGATGGGTATCACTGGTCTCGGCTCACTCGACATCGCACCGGACAATGCCTACACGCCTGAGATCGATGTCCGCGCCTGGAACGACATTCATGGCCTGATCAATGGGGGCACAGTACCGGCATTGAAGGCGAGCGATCTGTTCCGTTTCGGCACGCCAACGTCATTTCACTTCCCGGTCTGGACCGACAACGGCAAATCGCGCATGAGCGTCGGCTTCCGCACGGTTGGACCTCATCCGCTGAAGGTGTTCATTTCCACCCAGGGGATGCCTCAGAACTCGATCGTCATTCCGGGCAATTCGTTCAGTCAGGTCAGCCTTCAGTCACTGCTCGGCTTCATTCCGCCTGACGGCCAGCCGGTGAACATCTTTCTCGATTACTTCGGCGACTACACTTCGTCGGCGTTCGTCTACTACACGATCACCGACAATTCGTCGAACGATCCGCGTGTCTTCGTACCGCAGAAAACTTCGGACATGCAGTTCGATCTGAGTCTGCCGATCGTGTATTGAGTTCGTCGGGACGGATGGGCGTTACTCCCCGTCCGTCCCACGCCGCTTCTGCCGCGATGGCGCGACGCGCGGCGGCTCGTCGCGCTGCTTCCGATAGTGCGGCGGCCAGGGCGCGTCGCCGAGCCCCGCTGCTTCCTGCTCTGCAGAAAGTGCGAGCAGCGGCTCGAGCGATCCGGTTGTCTCATCGATTCCAGCGGATGCATCGCCGAGTTGGGCAAAGCGTGCGGGAGCCGTAACGAGTGTGAACGCCGCGGGGTCGCAGTCCGGCACTTCTTCCCAGGTCAGGGGCATCGATACGCGTGCATCGAGGGTCGGCCGTACCGACCAGGCCGACGCGACCGTGCGGTCTTTCGCGTTCTGGTTGTAGTCGATGAAGACGCCGTGCCGCTCTTCCTTCCACCACTTGCTCGTCGCGAGCTCCGGCACGCGCCGTTCGATCTCTCGTGCGAGCGCCAGCGCGGCGCGGCGTACCTCGCCGAATGTCCATCGCCGCTCGATCCGCACATTGATGTGCATGCCGCGCGAGCCCGAAGTCTTCGGCCAGCCGATGAGGGAATGATCGGCGAGGACATCGCGTGCGACGAGCGCGACGCGGCGCACATCCGCGAAGCTCACACCCGGTCCGGGATCGAGATCGACGCGCAGTTCGTCGGGATGATCGAGATCGCCGGCGCGTATCGGATGCGGGTTCAGATCGATGCAGCCGAGGTTGATGACCCACAGCAGTTGGGCGGCGTCGCGGATGACCACTTCATGTGCAGTGCGTCCGGATGGAAACTTCAGCTCCACGGTCTCGATCCAGTCGGGATGTTTCTCGGGTGCCCGCTTTTGAAAAAACGGTTCCTGATCCGCGCCATTCACATAGCGCTTGAGCACGAACGGACGCGCATGAATGCCGCGCAGCGCACCTTCGGCAACCGCGGCGTAGTAGGTCGCGAGATCGAGCTTGGTATGGCCGGCGCGAGGGAAGAAGATCTTTTGCGGATTCGTGATGATGACTTCGCGGCCCGCCGCTTCCAGAACCGTCTGTTGCGAGTTGGCCATCGCCCTGGGAAGTTTACGGCTACGATGATGCAACGTGATGACGAGACGCCCGCTCTCCATTCTGATTGTGCTGTTCGTCATCGCCTTCATCGGCTTCGCGTTTTACTTCCTCTCGCAGCCTTTTCTCGCCGACGGCGACTCCTACTATCACCTCGGCATCGCGCGCGAATTCGCGAGGCACGGCATCGTTCACGATTTTCCGTGGGCGCGTTTCAGTGTGATGCGCGACGGATTCGGCGACAAGGAGCTTCTCTTTCACGTCGTGATCGCGCCATGGATGTGGCTGGGCGATGCCGAGGAGATGGGGCGGCTCGCGCTGGCGTTGTTCAACGCGATTCTCGTGACGTTGCTGGGTTGGCTCGGCATTCGTGCCGTGGGCTCATGGGGTGTGTTGCTTCCCGCGCTCGTCTATTTCGGGTCGCTGCCCTTCGCGGATCGCGCGGCGCGACTGCGTCCGGAGCTGCTCGGATTGACGCTACTGCTCGCGGTGATCTGGCTCGCCGGGCGACGGCGATTCATCCTGCTGTTCTTCGCCTCGGCGGCCTTTGCTCTTTCGTACACAGCGTGGCATGTCGTGGCGTTTCTCGCAGTCGTCTTCGCGCTCGGCGACTATTTCGTCGAGTCGCGACTCGAGTGGAAGACGCCGGCGGCGGTGCTCGGCGGAATCGCCGGCGGACTGCTCATTCATCCGCACTTTCCGCACAACCTCGTCATCTGGTGGTATCAGAACGCGCTTTATTTTCTCTACAAGGACAAGGTCGACATCGGCACGGAGATCTTTCCACCGGTGCTGCGCGACACGCTGCTGTATCACGTGCCGCTCGTCGCCGCGCTGGTGATCTACGCCCTCTCGACGCGGCACGAGAATGATGATGAGTACGAGCGGCCGGCACGATATCTCCTGATTGCTGCGGTGCTGTTCGCCCTGCTCTTCGCGCGAATGGAGCGGATGGTGACGTATCTGGCTCCGCTCGCCGCACTCGCGATGGTCTTTCGCCGACGGATGATCGTCAGGCCCCGCGCGCTTGCAATCGGTCTGGCGCTTTGTCTGGCGGCCGGACTCGCGCAGACAGCCTATGTATTCCAGCAGGACGTGGGCGAAGTGCACTTCGCGGAGGCGAATTGGAACGCGGTCGGAAGGATCATTCCGCCTGGTGCGAAGGTTGC
>CAZKID010000015.1:0-29153 GCA_964552405.1 uncultured Thermoanaerobaculia bacterium | reverse complement strand
CGAGCTTGTGGATGTCCCAGTACTCGAACGGCCCGAAGAAGTTCCAGTTCGGCCCGCGCAGGAACGTTCCCGTGATGATGAGGAATGACCAGAGCACGAGGAATCCGTAGAGGAAGACGCCGAGCTCCCACTTCCGCTCGCGGAACGAGTAGTAGCCGTTGCCGCGCGGATTCGTGTCGATGTACGGAATCGCCATCAGCCCGACGATGATCAGCGTCGGCAGCACGACACCTGCCAGCCAGGGATCGAAGTAGACGAGCATCTCCTGCAGGCCGAGGAAGTACCAGGGCGCTTTCGCAGGATTGGGTGACGACGTCGGATTCGCTGCTTCTTCGAGCGGCGCGCGCAGCGCGACCGACCAGAGGATCATCACGACCGTCAGCACGATCATGCAGATCATTTCGGTGTAGACGAGATCAGGCCAGGTGAAGAGCTTCTCATCGCTCTCCGTCTTCTCCCATGGAATGCCGCCGGTGAGCATCTGGCGATCGTTGAGATACGCTTTGCGCAACGCGACCCAGGTGAAGAAGCCGAGGAGGAAGATCATCGCGGCGATGGGAACGTTGTCCGGCTTCGCCGCGATCAGATAGAAGTTGCCGTCGAACATCGACAGGCCGAAGAAGCCCGCCGCGCCGATGAGTAGCCAGAGGCCCGTCTTCGAATCCCACAGCCGTCCTCCGAGATTCGCGAGGACGAACAGCATCAGAAAGTACGCGATGCCGAGGAAGAGCAGCGGCTTGATGAAGAAACCGGAGACGATGAGCAGCGCACCAAAGCCGATGAAGCCGCCGCCCGTCTTCGACTTCAGCGAACCGTCGAAGAGGTTGAAGTAGACGATGAAGGCAAAGCCGGCAGAAAGGAGAACGAACGAGATCGACGCTGCGGAAAGAACGTTGATGAAGTCCTTGATGAACGTCATCGTCTCCTCCTCACATCGGCCCCGAGATGCCGCCGTCTTTTCGGACGCGCCAGAAGTGAATCGCCATCAGGAATCCAGCAGCGAGCGGAATCGCCATGCAGTGCAGCACGTAGAACCGCAGCAGCGTCGAGGGCCCGATACTTCGGCCGCCGATGAGTGCGAAGCGGGCGTCGTCACCGGCGTGAATCAGACGCACGTCTCCCAGCTTGATTAACCCCGACATGGGCCCTTCGTTTCCTGCGCCGGGTGTTGCGCGCGCCATGTTCGATCCGACCGTGATGGCCCAGATCGCGAGCTGATCCCACGGCAGCAGATAGCCGGTGAACGAGAGCAGCAGCGTGAGCACGAGGAGGATGACGCCGACGTTCCAGTTGAACTCGCGCGGCGGCTTGTATGAGCCGGTCATGAAGACGCGGAACATGTGCAGCCAGACCGCGATCACCATCGCGTGCGCACCCCAGCGGTGCATCTCACGCATGATGCCGAACGGTGCCTGCTCGCGCAGGTCCATGATGTCGGGATAGGCGTATTCGATCGTCGGACGGTAATAGAACATCAGCAGCAGACCGGTGACCGTCTCGACGAGGAAGAGGAAGAACGACGTGCCGCCCATGCACCACGTGTATGACATGCGCACACCGGAGCGGCGGACTTTGACAGGATGCAGATGAAGGATGAGGGAACCGAGGACGGCGAGGACGCGCTTGCGGTTGGTGTTGGGGATACCGACGCGAAAGATCGATTTCCAGATCTGCGAGTTGACGATGCCTTCTTGTAGTTTCCGCAGATTCGCCATTCTTTCCCCGTGGGCTCGCGCATGCGCGGGCTCGCGGTCATAACCCGACCCGCGCCCGCGTGCCCGCGTAACCGCGAGCCCCTTCTTCTAGACTTTCAAAAACGAATCAGGATTCGTCCACTCTCCGCGTTCCTGATGGAACTGCACCGACTTGTCGACGACGATCTGTCCGTCGGCAGGATCGATGAAGATCTTCGCGCGCTCCAGAGGACGCGGCGCGGGACCTTCGAAGTTCACTCCGGTTCTGTAGTAGCCGCTGCCGTGGCAGGGGCACTTGAACTTGTTCTGTGAGGGAAGCCAGTTGGGCGTGCAGCCGAGATGCGTGCAGACGGTGATGATCGCGTACATCTGCTCTTCGTTGCGCACGATCCAGATGCCGAACTTGTCCTTCCAGCGTTCATCGACTTCGCCGACCGAGTAGTCGCTCGGCGGACCGGCCTTGAACTTCTGCACCGGCTCGAAGAGAACGTTGGGAAAAAGGAAGCGGCCGAGGATGCTGGCGAGTCCGCCGAGTGCGGCGGTGAGCGTGGTCCAGGCGATCGTCAGGACCCAGGGGAAACTGCGTCGAGAAATCTCCCCCTGATCGCGGATCTCGGCCGCGGCGCTGCCCGCAAGGGGCGTCTTCGGAACCACCTGATATGGCGTGATTTCTTCCGACATTCGGGAGCCGATTTGTGTTGCTTCCGGGGGGCTACTATCGCTTGATTCAGTGAGGTGTGTCAACGAAAAAGGTGACTGGTGTCACTGGGTGAAATTGAAAATTGAAAATTGAAAATTGAAAATGAAACGGCCCGTTGATTCGAGACGTCGTTTTCAATTTTCAATTTTCAATTTTCAGTCGCGTGGCACGTGCGTGAGTGCCTGTCTGGCGTCGGCTTGAACACGCAAACTCGCATCTGATTTCGCAAGTTTTTCGAGCTCTGGACGCGCCTCTCCTCGGGCCAGCTGCACATACGGCTCCATCGCCATGATCATCGTGTCCTCGATCTGATCCTCGCGCATGTGCGCGGCCTTCAGTCGCGAGCGATCGAGCATCTCGCGCAGAGGACCCACGGCGCGCTTGTCGTTGAAACGCGCGAGCGCCATCGCCGCATTGAACCGGACGTCAGCCACCTGGTCTTCGATCAACGCGGCCAGCGCGGGCAACGCGCGCGCATCCCCAATCGCGCCCAGTGCGAACGCCGATGTCTTGCGAACATCCTTGTCGTCATCGCGCGTCGCGGTCATCAGCGCCGGGACGGCATCGGGATCCTTGAGCTCGCCGAGGGCCACGATCGCGTAAAGCCGCGACTCGGCATCCTTGTCGGTCAGCCCATCGAGCAGCACAGAAGTCGCAAGCTTGTCCTCGAGCTTGCCGAGCACGAGTGCCAGGTACTGACGAATCCGAGGATCGTCGTTCTTCGACTGCGTGTAGATCGACGCAACCTGCTGCTCGAGATTCGGATACTTCTTCGCCTCGCCTCGATTGATCGAGCGCGACAACTGGTACGCCGCATGACCTCGCTCGTGCGCACTCCCCGAACGGATCTGATTCAGGTAATCGGGAATCGAGCTCTTTTCGGTTGCCAGCAGGCCGAACAGCAGAAAGATGCCGACACCAATCGCCACGATGCCAAGCGGAAAGATGACGAACTGAAAGAGGATCGTGCGCGGGGACTCTTTGGGAAGATCAGACTGAGGAAGATTCGTAGTCAACTACCGTCCCGTTCCGCTGACCACGAAATCCGGTAAATACGTTTTCAGCTGTGTCGGCGCCTCGGGCACGACGATCGCGTCCTTGTCGCAGACCGACTCGCAGAGCCTGCATGCCACGCACTTGTTCTTGTCGACGAACGCGATCTTGTAGTGATTCGCCAGCGTCTCGTCCTCGGCATCGATCATGCGGATGCACTCGAACGGACAAATGTCGACGCAGAACTCGCAACCCGTGCAGAGCTCCTTGATGACTTCGGCTTTCGGAATCTCTTTCGGCTTCACGCGAGGGATGAAGTCGCCATGCTGATTCTGGATGGCATCGACCGGGCAGTAGATGCCGCAGACCGAGCAATCGATGCAGCGGTCAGGGTGGATGTAGAACTGCCCCTTCTGCTCACCCCAGATGGTGTTGGTCGGACATTTGATCTCGCAAACGCCACAGCCGATACATTTGTCGGTGATGAAATGAGGCATGCCGGTCTGGTGAACAGTTTACAACATTGCCCTGTTCCGCCACCCGACGCAAATACAATCCGCGCATGCGAGCAATCCTCAGCGCGTTCCTCCTCTGCTCTATGACGACCCTGCTCTACGCCGCGGAAGTCGATCTCGACAAGCTGACGAAGAATCAGGAAGTGGAGGGATATCGCGTCAACGCGATCTATCTCAACGATGCGAACAAGCCGATGGGTGCACAGTTCATCCATCGCCGCAGCGGCTTCACGCTCGACCTGCTACGAATCGAGTCGGTGCCGCAGGCCTACACGTGGGTGAACTCATTCCCGGTCTCCCCACAAGGCGAACCACATACGCAGGAGCATCTCCTCCTCGGCAAAGGTACGGTCGGACGGGCGTACTCAGCCGCGCTGACCATGTCGCTCGGCGAGATGAACGCGTTCACGCAGCAGTGGCGCACGAGCTATCACTTCGCCACTCCGGCGGGGCCGGATGTCTTCTTCGATCTCTATCGCTCGCAGCTCAACGCTTTGCTGCACCCCGACTACAGCGATGAAGAGATCCGCCGCGAGGTTCGCAACTTCGGCGTGACCGAGAACCCCGACAAGACGTTGCGGCTGGAAGAAAAAGGCACCGTCTACAACGAAATGATGTCGTCGATGCCGCAGCCGTTCTTCACGCTGTTCCTGCGGCTGAATCAGACGCTCTACGGTCCCGCGCATCCGCTGTCGTTCGAATCGGGCGGCGAGCCGTCCGGCATTCGCACGATGAAGCCGGAAGACATCCGCAGCTTCCACCGCGAGAACTATTACCTCGCGAACATGGGATCGATCGTCGCCGTGCCGAACAGCCTGCCGCTCGACGAAGTCCTGAAACGGACCGATGCGATTCTTCGCGCCGTCGAGCCCGAGGCATCGTCGCGGAAGGCGAAGACGTTCGCGACACTGCCGAAGGCTCAGCCGGCACCAGCCGGCAACATCGACATCGTCGACTATCCGCAGAAGAACGAGCAGCAGCCGAGCCCGATCGCGCTGACGTGGCCCGCAACACGCGATCTCTCCCCGAACGATGTCTTGCTGCTCCAGCTTTTCCTCGACAACATTGCCAGCGACGCGACTTCGAACCTCTACAAGATGTTCATCGACAGCAAGACGCGCGTGATGGACATCGGAGCGCGCGCTGTGTTCGACGATTTCGAAGAGCAGCCGGGCCAGCCTGTCACGATCGGCTTCACCGATGTCGCGGTCTCGAACTTCACACCCGAAAAGCTCGCGGAGATTCGCAGCAAGGTGACGGCGGAGATCGATCGCATCGCGGCTTTCGGAGACGGCTCCGATGATCTCAAGCAGTTCAACGAGCGCGTGCTGAACCGCCTCACGGAGCGCGAGCGCGATCTCGCAAAGTTCGTGAACACGCCGCCGCGCTTCGGAGCGCGCAACACCTATTCGAGCTGGATGGACCACCTCTTCGAGCTCGGCCGCTCGCCCGAGTTCCGCAAATCGGTGACGATGAAGGCGGAGACCGAAAACGCTCGCAAGCAACTCGCTGCGTCGAAAAACGTCTGGCGTGAACTGCTGGTCCGCGCTCAGCTCGCAAATGTGAACCCGTATGTCATCGCGGTAAAGCCGAGTCCCGCCGTTGCTGCGCGCGAAGAGACCGAGCGCGTCGCGCGGGCGAATGCCGAGGCGGAGCGGCTGGCGAAGGCGTATGGAGTTGCCGAGACGCAGGAAGCACTCCGCCGCTATTCGAAGGAGTACGACGCGGCGTCGAAGCGCATCGACGAGGATGCGAAGAACGTGGCCCGCACGCCGTTCGTGAAATCGCCGCCGATGACGATGGACGATCAGCTGCAATACACCACGACGAATGTCGATGGCGTGCCGATGGTCTCCTCGAAGTTCGAGAACATGACGAGCGCGCAAGCCGGGCTCGCACTGCGCGCGAACACCGTCCCCGCGGATCACGTGCGCTATCTGTCGCTGCTGCCGCTCCTGCTCACGCGCGTTGGTGTGATCGAGAACGGGAAGCCCGTCTCGTGGGACGAGATGAGCGAGCGGCTGCGGAAGGAGATCCTGTCGCTCGATGCTTCGTGGTCGGTCAACCCGCGCACGAACCGGGTCGAGCTCGTCGTGCGCGGCGCGGGAATCGGAGAGAAAGAGACTGCGCGTGCGATCGAGTGGATGTCGCTCACACTGAACCATCCCGACTGGCGGCCCGAGAATCTGCCGCGGATCCGCGACGTCGTCGAGCAGGAGCTCGCACGCCTGCGCAACGCGCCGCTCGGATCGGAAGAGTCGTGGGTCATCAACCCATCGAATGCCTATCGCATGCAGGCCAGCCCGCTCTATCTCGCGGCTGATTCGCTCTTCACGCGCGAGCACAACGCGCTGCGCCTGAAGTGGATGCTGAAGGACGCTCCAGCCACGGAGCGAGAGGCGCTCAATGCGTTTCTTTCGAGCCTCAAAGTGACGACGCGCGCGGAGCTCGAAGCGCAGCTCACGGCGAAGAGCGAAGCGCCTGCGCTGGTGAAAGACGCGATGAAGGACCTCAACCTCGCACTCATTGAGATTCCCGATGCAACGCTTACTGCCGACATCGCGTATCTCGCATCCGCGATGCGTCAGGATCTCGCGATGACGCCCGCCGCGGCGCTTGCCGCACTCGACGAAACGCGGCGCGCGATTCTGCATCGCGACAACGCTCGCATGTGGCAGGTTGGCTCGAGCGCAATGCAGAAGGCGATTGCTCCGCGAATCGCGGCACTCGCCGGAACGCTCGACAAGACTGCCGCGACGCCGGTCACCTACCCGCCGGTCCGCGCCATCGATGCGCGGCTCGCGCAGCATGATGCGGGCACGCCGTATTACGTCGGACTCTTCGCGCCGAACATGAAGGCGGGCGTCATCATCACCTCCGTCCCCTCGGTGCAGTACGCCGATTTCGCCGACAAACAGAAACAGATCGACTATCTCGCGTCTCGTCTCTACGGGGGCGGCGGCGCGCACGGCGTCTTCATCAACACCATCGGCGCCGGACTCGCCTACAGCAACGGCATCCGTGGCAGTATCTCCGGAGGGCGCATCGGCTACTACGCCGAACGCACGCCCGAGATCCCGCAGACGCTGCGCTTCGTGACGAACCTCATCAAGAGCGGACCGCGCGACACGTCGCTCGTCGACTACACGATCGCGCAGGTCTTCGGCGAGTTCCGCTCATCGCAGACCTACGAGACGCGCGCCGAAGCGATGGCGGCCGATCTTGCCGACGGGCAGCCGGCAGACGAGGTGCGCAAGTTCCGCGAGTCGATCCTCGAGTTGCGCAAAGACCCCACGCTCGGCAACACGCTGTTCGATCGCAAGGATGAGGTGTATGCGCGTGCGATTCCGGAATACGGCAGCGTGCGAGCGCGCGACATAGCGAACGCGCAGTACTTCGCAATCGGGCCCGAAAAACAACTCGACGCGCTCGATCAGTACATCAAGGCCAAGGAGCCGGACACGAAGGTGTATCGGTTGTACGTGCGGGATTTTTGGATGCCGTGAGTCGGGAGACAGGCAGCAGACGGGGCCTGTCATCCTGAGGCGCGAAGACGCCGAAGGACCCCGTGAACGGTTTTCCCTCTCTGTCAAGTTGCCGGGGTTCTTCGTCGTCCTCGCGACTCAGAATGACTGCACACGAACTTGTGCAGAGCTTCATCGGGCGGTTTTCAGGGCGCACTCGCAGGCTGAAACCTGCTGCCAGCTGCCTGCTGTCTGCTGCCTGCCTCCTACACCGCCAGCAGTTCCGAGATCGTCTTGATCAGATGCGACGACTGGATCGGCTTGCTGATGTAGGCGTTCGCGCCGAGCGCGAGGCCGCGCTCGCGATCTTCTTCAGCACCTTCCGTGGTGATGATGATGATCGGGATGGCTTTCAGTTGTGCGTTCTGGCGCACGAGCGAGACGAGTTTCAATCCGTCCATGACCGGCATGTTGATGTCGGTCAGGATGAGATCGATCTTATCGGGGCCGGAGAGCTTCTTGAGTGCATCGACACCGTCGACGGCTTCAATGATCTTCGCGTTCTTGAATCGCTTCAACGAAAACGAGATCAACTGGCGCATGGTCGGCGAGTCTTCGACGACCAGGAAGTTCGCGTTATCCATCCCCAACGTTCGGCCTCTTCCCTCAGCTTGTTGTCGTGAGCAAGTCGAGGAAGCTTTGAATCGTGTTCAGCTTCCTCTCCGACTGCGAATAGAGTTTCGACGAGAATATCGCCGTCGCAGCGTGCGCGGCGAGCAGGGAGAAGAGCTCGTAGTCCACCGCGGAGAACGAGTCCTTCTGCTGCAGGAGCTTGTAGATCACGATGAGCCCGATGACATGCTCTTTGATCTTGAGCGGAACGGCAGCCAGCGGACGGTCGATCGTGATCGAGCTCGAGCTGGCGTCCAGGTCCTGATTGATGTAGTAGCTCTCGCCCGTTTTCGCGACCTGCCCCAGCACGCCATCGCCGAGGCGGATGGAGATCTGGTCGACGTTGGGCATGACGTCTTCGCCCTCGGACGCGATGGTCTTCAGCTCGTTCGTCTTCTCATCGAGAAGCAGAATCGCGAAGGCCTCGGCGCCGATGAGGTTGATGACGATTTCCTGAACGATCTGGATGACTTCGCGGAAGTCGAGGGTCGAGTGCAGCTGATAGCTGGCGACGTACAGATTCGCCAGGTTGTTGTTCTGCTCTTCGATCTCGATGTAGCGGTTGGCGAAGTCCTTGTTCTCGTCTTCGATCTCCGAGAAACGCGCATGAATCCGCTTGTTCTCTTCGGTGAGCTGCGCGATCTGATCGCGCAGACGCTGGACCTCTTCCGTGCTCGCGCCGCCCTTGGCAGGCTCTGATTCGATGGACGCGAGCCGGTAACGAAGGCGCTGGTTTTCACGGAGCAACTCCTCCGTAAACTCCTTCCCCTTGTTGAACAGCTCGAGGAACTTCTCGGCTTTCGATTCTTCGCTCATTAGTTGCCTCGGACGCGGCTCGTTGAGACTAACATAGGTTCAGTCTTTCGTGTCACCTACGAGCCCGTGCAGAATCTCCGGATCCCGGCCGGGATCTCGGGCAGCGGAAGCACTTCATCGATCGCGCCAGTTTTGATCGCCTCCCCCGGCATGCCAAAAATGATTGCGGTTTCCGCAGACTCCGCGATCGTCTTCCCTCCCCGTTCGTGCACTTTCTGAATGGATTCCGTACCGTCGTCTCCCATTCCGGTCATGATCACCGCGACCATTCGATTGCCGCACGATTCGCTCGCAGTCGTGAAGAGCCGATCCACGGACGGCGCGTAGAGATCATTGAGACCGGCGGGATAGACGCGCACCTGAAGGCCGTCGGACAGACGCCGCACCTCGGTCTGCATCCCGCCGGGGGCAATGTAGATCGCACCAGGCTTGAGCATCTCGCCGTCGCTTGCTTCTTTGACGTCGTACGGACTCAGACGGTTTACGCGATCGGCGAAGAGCCGCGTGAACGTTGGCGGCATGTGCTGCGCGACGACGATCGGCACCGGAAGCAACGTGAGATTCTGAAAGACGTGTTGCAGCGCAGGAGGGCCGCCCGTCGAGCATCCGATCGCAATCAGCTCGATGCCCTTTGCACACGTTTCGGGCATCGTCGCGGCATCCGCCGCGGCCGGCTCATCTTCCTGGACGCGGCGTTTCAGATTGTCCATTCGCAGATCGACGATCTGCAGAACCTTGGCGATGAGATCTTTCTGAATCTCCTCGAGCCGAGGCGAAACGCGGCCGCCCGGCTTCGCGATGAAGTCGATCGCACCGAGCTCCAGCGCTTTGAACACGCTGCGATCACTCGAGCGAGATGAGACGGCGATGACCGCGGTCGGCAGATTCGCCATCAGCCAGCGAAGAAACGCGAAGCCGTCCATGATCGGCATCTCGAGATCGAGGGTGATCACGTCCGGCCGCAGCTTCATGACCTGCTTGATGCCGTCTTCGCCGTTGACCGCCGTACCGACGACTTTGATCTGCGAATGCGACTCCAGCATGCGCGACAGCGTCACGCGGTTGTACGCGGAATCGTCGATGACCATCGCGCGGACAGGCATTACGATGCGATTGTAGCGTGGAGACAGCAGACAGCAGGCAGCAGACAGCAGGAGACGGGATGGAGTCGAGATGGGACCTGGCGTGCGGGAGGCGCGCGACAGGAGTTTCGTGCCACCCACCGCCCAGGGTCATCCCGAGCGAAGTCGAGGGACCGAGAAGCTCGGAGCACCCGCGCAGCTCCAACCTGCTGTCTGCTGCCTGCTGTCTGCCCCCTACTTCTGGTACACCATGTCGTTCTTCAGGTGCCGCAGCTTGAATTGCGTCGACAGCGAGATGAGCGACTCGGAGTGGCCGAGGAGGAGATAGCCGCCGTCGATCAGGCGGTTGTAGAAGTTCGTGACGACCACGCGCTTCGACGCGTCGTCGAAGTAGATGATGACGTTGCGGCAGAAGATGATGTCGAGATGTCCTAGCAGCGAGACGCGCGCCTCGTCGTAGAGATTGAGGCGGCCGAACGACACGCGGTTGCGCACTTCGTCCTTCACCTTCCACGAGCCATCGGCTTCGCGCACGAAGTACTTCTCGCGCAGCGACGCCTCGGTCGAACGGAATGCGCTGTCGCGATACTGGCCGCGCCGCGCCTTCTGCAGCACCTGCTGATTGATGTCGCTGGCGAAGATCTCGAACGCGGCCTTGTCGAACCAGCCGGCTTCCTGCAGCAGCATCGCGAGCGAGTATGGATCCTCGCCCGATGAACAGCCGGCAGACCAGATGCGCACTTTCTTCACCGGCTTCTGCGAGAGCACGTCGGGGATGATCTCCTCGACGAACGCGGCAAGCTGCGCCGGCTCGCGAAAGAAGTACGTCTCGTTCGTGGTGACGAGATCGTAAATCTGATCGAACTCCGTCTCGGCCCGCGGGTCATATTGGAGGAAGTAGAAGTACTTCTGGAACGAGTCGAAGTTGAGCTCGCGCGCGCGCGGCGAGAGTCGCTTCTGCAGCAGGTACTTCGAGTTGTCGGCAAACCACATCCCCGTCCGCTTGTAGATCTGATCCCGCAGCAGCCGGAAGACGTCATCCGGCAACTCGAGATGATGATTCAGCGACAGGTTGAAGGTGGTCATTGTTGAGACGAGTGACGAGTGACGAGTAACGAGTAACGAGTTCTAAACCACTCGCTACTCACCACTCGTCACTCGTCACTCATTGGATCATCCCTTTTCTCGCATCGCCTGCAGAATCGCAGCGATCACGACTTCCCTCCTGCTATCCGCCGTCCGCCACGCCTCTTCCAGCAGGTCTCGATACAGTTGCTTGTGCTTGACGAAGACGTCCGAGACGTCGTCGAGAATCGCGCTGTTTTCCAGAGCCTTGAAAAGGATCGGGAAGGATGCGCGGTCCGGAATGTGGTCGAGTGCCAGCACCGCCGACTGCTGGACGTACGTGTCGACATCGTCGAACGCACGATGCAGGGCAGGCAGCGCGTCGCGGTCGCCGCGATTGCCGAGCGATGTTGCGGCCGCCGCACGAAGACGCCAGTCTTCGTCCTTGAGCGCTGCGAGCAGACGATCGAACACATCCTGCCCCGGAATCTTCGCGAGCGAGAGAACTGCCGCGCGGCGGATCTCGAGATCCGGTTCCTCCAGCGAGTTGAAGAGCACGTCGCGAACCGACGGATTCTGCGACTTCCCGAGCGCCTCGATCGTCGCGATGCGCACCGGCGGCAGGTCGGTCTCTAGGTGACGCATCAGCGGACCGAGGGCCTCCGGATGGCGATACTCGCCGAGCGCCTGCGCCGCGGCAGTACGAATCCAGATGTCGCTGTCCTCGAGTGAGCTGATGAGCGGCTCGAGGCCTTTTTCCGGACGCAGATGAACGATCGCGTTGATCGCCGCGAGCCGCACCGACGTCGATTCATCCGCGAGCGACAGCACGAGCTGATCGGCGAAGCGTTCCTCGCCGAACTTCCCCATCAACGAGATCGCCTTCTGCCGGATCACCGGATCGCTGTCTTTCGACGAGAGCAGCAGTTCGTCGTGGAAGCCCTCGCCCTGAATGTTCACGAACACCGAGAGCGAGTTGAGCTTCATCGGAATCGACGGCGACAGAAGCAGACGGCGGATCTTCGCCAGCACGTCCAGCTTGATCTCGGGGAACGCCGCCACCAGTGCCGAGATCGAATTCACCGCCGCCTGCTGCGAGGCGACGTCGAAGTCGTCGAGCTTCGCCATCAGATAGTCGATCGAGCCGGGATCCGCGATCTCGCCGAGAGTCTCGATCGCCAGCCTGCGGATCATCGGATTGTCGTGATCGAGGAATGGCAGGATGTTCGGAATGGCCTCCGGCACGCCGACGACATTGATGACGCGCAGCAGCAGCGCGACGATCTCGTCTTCTTCCGCATTGCGCAGCGTGTCGAGGATCGCCGGCATTGCCGCGGTGCCGAAATCGATCAGCGCCTGCGCCGCAACTTCGGCCGTGTCGGGCTGCTCGAGGTGTGCGAGCAGCACAGGCAGCGCCCGCTCATCACCGGACCAGCCGAGGAACTTGAGGATGAAACTCTTCACGTCGCGCTTCGGCGTCGTGTGCAGGTGTTCGACGAGAGGTGCAATCTTCTGTTGGGGAAAGGATTCGCGGAACTTGCGCTGGATGAGCGTCCGCTCCGTCTGTTCCACGATGCGAGGCTTCGACGCTTCCGCGATCCTCACGAGCGCGCGCAGCGCCGTGAGGTTCAGCTTTTCTTCATCGCTGATGATGCGCAGCAGGAAGCTCACGGTCCCGACGTCGGCAATCTTTCCGACGGCTTCCAGCACCGGTTTGCGCAGCGATTTCTCGGCGTACAGCGGCAGGATCGCCGGCAGCGCCGCACGATCGCCGATCTCGCCCAGCGCCTCGATGACGTGAAACTTGAGCCAGAGATCCTCGCGTGTCTGCAGCGTCGTCATCAGCAGCGGGAGAACCGTGGCGTCGCGATACTTGCCGAGCGAGGAGACGACCGAAGACGCGATGTTGATGTCCTGCTCGAGGTCGAGCATTCCCATCAGCATCGTGAACGCCTCGGGGCTGCGAAGATCGCCGAGCAGGTTGACGAGCGAGAGGCGCACGTCGACATCGGCTTCCGTCTGCAGACGCCGGACGATCGGCTCGATCGCCGGATCGCCGATGCGGATCAACGCTTCTGTCGCGGAGTTGCGCTTGCCGGCATTCTCCGGATCGGCCAGGGCATCGATGAGCCCTTCGATGATCTGCGTTCGGCCGTCGCGCACGAAGCCGTCGACGATGGTCTTGCGCACGCGCCAGTCCTTGTCGCCGAGCAGCTCGAACATGAGCGGCAGGTCGGATTCGCTCCTCGATTGTGAAACGGAGATCGCCGCCTTCTGCCGTGCATCGGGGTCGGACGAGCGAGCTTGTTCGATCAGTAGAGGATCAGCGCTCATGATGCGCAACCTGCCGTCATTGCGTTCCTGTTCTCAGCCGCTCCACTTCTTCGCGCTTCATCTGCACGAACTGCTGGAGCGTCTCGTTGAAAATCTCTGTCTCGCGCTTGACGCGGAACGACACGCGGGAGTCGAAGTACGCCCGCCCTTCTTCGATCTCTTCCTGCAGCACGTCGAAGAAGTTGTTCTCGCGAAGCCCACGCTCCACCTTCTCGGGGTTGTAGATCACGATGTCGGAAAGAATCAGACGCGCGAGCCGCCGCGCCTCGTCGTATTCGCGAGGCTCCGGCACCTGAAACTCCGCGGTTCCTGTGACGTCGGGGAAGAGCTTGCGGATGATCTGCCGCAGTTCCTTCTCCGGAATCTGCTCCTCGATGTATTCGTCGGCGCCATAAAGACTCGTGGGATTACCGCGGAAACGATTGGCGCGGAACAGCGCGCCGATGAGGATGACGCGCGTGTCGGCGAGTGAGGCATCGGCCTTGATCTCTTCCGACACTTCGACCCCGAGCTTTCCCTTCAGATAGACATTGACGATCACGAGCTCTGCGCGTGAACGCCTGGTGAAGTCGAGCGCGGGATCGCCGAGTGTGAAGAAGTGGACTTCGAAACCGAGGCGTCGAAGCTGATCGCCGAGAAAGGTGCGGAAGGGACGGGGCTCGTCGGCGATGACGGCGACGCGCTCGGCCTTCTTGCGGAAAGGCTTCTCGGCTGCGGGCGGTGCCGTAGCAGGCGCCGCCAGACTTTCCGCCGCCGGTTTGAGGATCATCTGCGTGCGGCATGAAGGGCAAGCCACGCGCACGGGAGCGGTCAGCGGCAGTTGCAGAGCTGCGCGAAATTTCGAGCCACAATTCTTACAAGTAAGTTCCATATTGTCGGACTTGCTGCAGTCGCGTACCGGCTCACCGGCGCGCGGCGGCGACTTCCTGCGTTGCGGCGTGACCTCGGTTGCCCAACAGCTTCTCTAAATCGAGAAGGATCGTCAACGCATTCGCGTGGCGGAAGACTCCCCGGATGGCTTCGTCGAGCTCGCTCATATGGACGACGGGGTGCGGCTCGATCGACTTCGCGTCGGTCTTGACCACGCGCAAAACGCGATCGACCTCGAAGCCGACTGTCTCGCCGCGATGCTCGATGACGACGATCCGCGTGTCGATTCCCGCTGCGCCGGCCGGAGGATGGCGCAGCTTGCGGCGCGCATCGAGCAGCGTGACGATCGTTCCGCGAAGCGACATGATGCCCATGATCGAAGCATCCGCGTTGGGGATCCGCGTCACGGGGCGAGGCGTCACGATCTCGACGATGTTCTCGATGTGAACGGCGTAATGCTCGCCATTGATGATGAACGTCAGCAGCTCGACGATGTCGGCATCGGCGACGTCCTCCGATTCGACGATGAGACCTTCGCGGCGGTGACCAGCTTCTTCCTTGAATTTGGAGAGCTTGTCGACATGAGGAGCTTCTTCGTGTACGACAGGCGCCTCGCCTGTCGGTTCTTTTTCGCGTGGAGCGGCAGGAGCCTCGCCTGCCGGCTCGGTGGACAGGCGAGGCGCCTGTCCCTCCACAGGGTCCGGCGGGGCGACAGGAGCCTCGCCTGTCGCATGCGCTTCGCTCTTCTTCGCCTTCTTCCGAAGCTTTACGAGGTCAACCATGGATCTCCAATCGATGCTCGCGCGCAGCGGCGGAAATGCGGGTCGGGTCGATTGTCGCCGCATCTTCGCCGAAGGCATCGAGCAACGCCGTCGTCGCCAGAGTGTTGATGATCCGAGGGATTCCGCCGCTCACCTGATGAATCTCTTCCATTGCCGCGCTGCTGAAGGGATTCCGCGTGCCGCCCGCGATCCGAATGCGATGGTCAATGTAGCGGATCGTCTCCTCGAGCGAGAGCGGGCCGAGTGAATAGCGGATTCCAATGCGCTGCCGCAGAGGCGCATACGCCTCTCGCGCCAGTCGAGTGTCGAGCTCGGGCTGCCCGACCAGCACCACGGACAGCAGATTCTGATCATCGAGCTGGAAGTTCGTCATCAGCCGGATTTCATCGAATGTCTGCTTCGTCGGAATGAGCTGCGCCTCGTCGATGATCAGGAGCGGCTCGCGCTTCTGCTCGTACAGCTCGAAGAGCTTCGTGTGAATCGCGTCGAGCAAATCGTTGCGAAAGCGTGGCGGCTCGATACCCAAACCTTGTGCAATCGCGCGCAGCAGCTGAGTCGGCGTCAGCCGCGGGTTAATCAGCAGGATCACAGGCCGAGACTCGCCAACGCGATCGATCAACGCACGTGACAGCGTGGTCTTGCCCGAGCCGATGTCGCCGACGAGGAGCGCGAGCTCCTTCTCTTCGACCGCATACTCGAGACGCGCCAGCGCTTCCTTGTGCTGCGGTGACTCGTAGAGGAAGGACGGATCGGGCGTCTTCCCGAATGGCTTGGCGTCGAGTCCGAAGAATTGTTCGAACATTAGTGCACGGCCAGCGCTCTCGTCTCACGCGCCCGCCCTCCGAAGTGATCGATGAGAGAGCCCACGTCGATCACCAGCACGATGTCACTCTCGCCGATGTCTGTGGCACCGGCGATGCCAGGAATCGTCTTCAACCGCTCGCCGATCGACTTGATGACGACTTCCTGCTGACGCACGAGTGTGTCGACCAGCAGGCCCACGGTCTTTTCTCCGGCGCGCGTCACGACGACGAACCATTTGGTGTCGGCACCATGATCGTGCTCGTCGCTGAGCCCGAATGCATCGGAGAGGCGCAGCAGCGGCAGCGTGAAGTCGCGCAGCGTGAATACCTCGCGGCGTTCGACCGTACGGATATCGCGCGAATAAATGCGCAGCGACTCCTCCACGGACGTCAGCGGAATTGCGAACTGTTCGCCGCTCGCGCGGACGATCAGCGCCTGAATGATCGCAAGTGTGATCGGCAGCGAGATGCGGAACGTCGTCCCTTCGCCAGGCTTGGAGATGACCTCGATCGTTCCTTTGAGCTCCTGAATGTTCTTCTTCACGACGTCGAGACCGACGCCGCGTCCTGAGATCTCGCTCACTTGATCGGCCGTCGAGAATCCCGGAGCGAAGATCACTTCGAGCGCGCGCTGGAGATCGAACGCATCCTTCTCTCCGATCACGCCGCGTTTGATCGCAACCTTGCGGATCTTCTCGGGATCGATGCCTCGCCCATCGTCTTTCACATCGAGGACGACCGAGTTCCCCTGCTGATACGCCGTCAGCGTCACATGACCCTCGGGCGCCTTGCCCGCGGCAACCCGCTCGGCCGCAGGCTCGATGCCATGGTCGATCGAGTTGCGGATGATGTGCATCAGCGGATCCGTCAGCTCCTCGACCATCATCTTGTCGAGCTCCGTATCCTCACCGCGCAGCGTCAGCTCGATCTCTTTCTTCAACTCGCGCGCGACCTTGCGAACCGTGCGCGAGAGCTTCGAATAGATCTGACCGACGGGCACCATGCGCGTCTCGATGACCGACTTCTGCAACTCGCTCAGCTTGCGGTCCAGATTGCGCGCGATCTTTCCCAGCTCGTGCGCGGCCATCCGCTGCTGCTGTGTCGTGAGCTGACGCGTGAGCGATTCGAGCTGCGTCTTCTCGATGATCAGCTCGCCGACGATGTTCATGACGTGATCGAGCTTCGAGATGTCCACGCGCACGGTCTGCGACATGGAGCGAAGGGACGAAAGATCATCCTCCCCACCGCCTTCCGGCAAGGCCGGCGCAATCGTGCCGGGAGGCGGTGGAGTCACGCCTCCGCTCGCCGCCGCAGGCGACGTGGTCTTCCGCAGCGAGCTCACTTGCGCTTCGGGCGCGAGCGCTGCGACGGCAGGCTCGTTGAGCATCGATCCATACAACAGCCGGAACGCGATGCCTGAGCCGCCGCTCGAGTCGAGTGCGGGAAGCGTGGAGATGACTTCGCCCGCTTCGTTCAGCACGGAGGTCAGCGCGCGAAGCTTTTCATCGAAGTCGGAAAAGTCGAACGTCTGTTCCATCGCGAGGATGTACTTACCGGCCAGAACATTCCCGAAGGGCCGTTGCTCTTGCTTATTGGTCAGCGACTTCTTCGTCTGTTCATCGAGCGTCAGCTCGGAGAACGGATCTTCGACTTTCTGCTGCGGCTGACTGGTGACCGTGCGATGGATTCGGCTCGCGAGATTCGTCACGTCGACGAGACCCGCAAGCGAAGGATCGTTGATCGCGATGACGAGGCGATTGAGCGAATCGACGGAGTCGTACAGCAGATCGATCAAGTCCTTCGTGATGGGGATCTTCCCCATCCGAAGACGATCGAGCATGTCTTCGAGATTGTGCGAGAGCTCGGAGATCTCGACGAAGCCGAGCATGCCCGCGAGACCTTTCAGCGAGTGCACTTCGCGGAAGATCTTGTTGACGACTTCCGGCCGGACGTTTTTGCCCTGCGCTTCGAACTCGACGAGATCGCGCGAGAGCGTGTCGAGCAGCTCCTCGGCTTCGCTGGTGAACTCTTCCCTAGCCCGATCGTCTTCTTTCGTCATGGACCCACGTAAGTTTACAGGAGAGCGGGCGTCTCGCCCGCAGTCGACACGCGTCTCGCTCGGCGACTTGGCTCGTGATTGGTCGCCGGCCGGGACCGCCAGCGATCGCGGGCGAGACGCCCGCTCTCCTTACGCCACCTTGAGCAGGCGCCGCAGCTTCTCGATCAACTCGCCCGCCTGGAACGGCTTGACGAGGTACTCCTCCGCACCCAGCGCCGCGGCCCGTTTGCGATCCTCGTCGCTCGATTCGGTCGAGATCACCATGATCGGGATCGTCTTGTAGACCGGATGATTCTTGAGGAAGCTGACGAGCTCGAGTCCGTTGATGTCGGGCATGTTGATGTCGGTGAGAATCGCATCAAACGAATGATGCGGAAGCGTCTTCAATGCTTCGAACCCGCTGGCCGCCTCGACGATCTCGAGGTCATAGCTCTCCGTCCCACCTTCGATGATGGTCGTGAGGTATGCGCGCATCGACGAGGAGTCTTCGACGACGAGAATCTTCATCGCTTGCCCTCGGCCTTTTCCGAGGCAAATACTGCGTTGCTGAAGGCGTAGCCCGCCTGTGAGAGAAAAATCTCGAGTCCGGTCATGCTGTCGATCGGTGCCCGATGCTCGGCGTTGTCCCCGTACAGGATACCAATCGTCCGCTCCGAGTGCATGATCGGAAGGGCTATGACTTCGGTCGGCAGCATTCCGCCGAGCCCGTTGATGAGCTCCACGTTGACCGGCGTCTTCTTCATCTTCCCTCGATGCGCCTCGCCGGAATCCCCAACTTCGCTCAGAATCGATGGCTGGTTTCGAGGCAATCGAAGCCCTCGCACACGCGTGTCCATGTCTGCCCCGCTCCCCGTCACACCAAAACCGCCGAGCCCGATGAAACCATCGCTCGATGCACGGAAGAGTACGCCGCGCTCGAGGTATTCAGCCGAGAGCCGAAGAATCGTCTGCGATACCTCGCTGATGTCATTCGGATCCGAAAGCTCGTTGATCAACTGCTTGAGCAGGTTGAAGCTGCGATCGAGGCTGTCCTTCCCCGCGAGCTCATAAAAACGCCGCGCTGCCTCGGGGCCGTAGCCGCCCGTCATTTGCTCCCACTGCTGGAACGAACGCTCTGCGAAGAGCACGAGCTCATCGGCGAACAATGCCAGTTCTTCTTCCGCAAGGCCCGGCTGCAAACGCGCCTGCGAGGGTTTAGTCAGATAGAGATCGGCACCCGCGCGAAGCAGATCATGACGGCGGCGCAGATCGGCTTCGGTGTCGATGAGCACCACCGGCAACCGCGGATTCTTGCGCTTGAGCTGCGCCATGAGCCGGACGGCCGGACCTTCGTTCCCGCGCTCGGGATCTTCGAGCTCGAGAAACGTCACGAAGAAACTGTTCGAACGAATCAGATCGCCCATTGCGTGCCGCACGTCCTCGAGCGATCCGAACTGAAAGATCTTCACGTTCTTCTTCGTGAATGCGCGCTTTGCTGCGACACGCACCAGCGGATTGCGCTCGTAGAGCACGACATTGCGGAACACGGCATCGGGCGTTTCGACTTCGAACAGACCACCCGAGACTTTGAACTGCCCAGATCTCTGTGCAGTCGTGGTGACCTTCGACGGTGGTTCGTCTGGAATGTCGGGGAAGGGCTCGTCGTCGGGAATCGGTGAGAAATCGCGCGCAGGTGCGGGAGCTTCCGCGGTGGGGAACGGCGGAGCTTCCGGTGCAGGCGGCTCAGGCGCCGGGAAGGGAACGACGTTGTCCGTTGCGGTTGGAGCAGTCCCCGGAAGGCGCGACGATTCCGGCGGGGAGAGCGGTTGTCCCAGTCCGAGGTTGAGCGATGCCGGAGTCGTCTCCGCGGAAGCGGATCCGCGCAGCAGCGCCTTGCCTGCCTTGAGCGATTCTTCGAGCCCGCGCAGCGGCTTGATCTTCTCGCCTTCTGCGCCGCCGAGGAGTTTCGGAGGCGCGATGCCGCCTTCCTTGAAGAGCGCGTCGGGATCGTATTCGATGTCGAGCGGCGACATCTGCTCGCTGAGGATGAAGTTGAACTCACCCTCGCGGCTGTGCAGCAGCGGCGTGACGACATCGAGAATGCGCAGCCGGATCGCCTCGCCGAGGTCGGCCTTCGACATCAGGTTCATCTCGATGACGGCGGTGCCGCATGGAATGCCACCCTCTTCCATGTGGTGGATCGTTTCGCGCACGTCGGCGGAGACCGAACCATGTTTCGTCAGCCAGGTCAGCAGATCCTGATGCTCGGGGGCAGAGCTGTTGACGACGAGTCCCTGGCGGAAGAGCACCGTATGCCGGCCATCCGGATCGATGATCTCGAGCACGCCGGTGCGGCGGCTGAGATGGACGATCTGGATGATGTCGGTGAGCGAAAGATCTTCCAGACGGCCAAGAAGACTCACGCACTCCCTCCCACAAACCAGAAACCGTTTCGCTTCACGAGGCTAGATTGTACCGTTTGAGTATCCCGTCGAGGATTCCGTTGATGAATTGCGATGATTTCTGGGTCCCGAACTTCTTCGCGATCTCGATCGCCTCGTCGATGATCACGAGCTTCGGCGTATCCGTTTCGTGCATGAACTCGTAGATCGACATCCGGATGATGTTGCGGTCGACGACGGCCATGCGCGAGAGGCGCCAGTTGTCGGCCTGCGCCTGAATCATCTCGTCGATCTGCTCGAGGTGCGTCACCGTGCCTCGGAAGATCTTCTCCGCGAACTCACGCGTATTCGCCTTCGACTTCTGGAAGTCGTCGAAGGTCGCAACGATCGTGTCGGGCGCATTGCCGGCCATGTCGAATTGGAAGAGCATCTGCAGCGCGAGCTCGCGAGCTTTTCTTCGGGCACCCATCAGTGAGCCCCCGAAGTGCGAAGGACGCGCCACAGATTGGCCATCTCGATCGCGGCGAGCGCGGCTTCCCAACCCTTGTTGCCGCTGCCGGCCGTCGAGCGTTGCACGGCCTGATCATAGGTATTGCAGGTGATCACGCCGTAGGCAACAGGCTTGCGCGAGTCGACGGCGACGCGAGAGAGCTCCATCGTCACCTGCTGCGAGATGAAATCGAAATGGGGAGTATCGCCGCGCAGCAGACAGCCGATCGCGACGACGGCATCGTACGAATCGCTCACCAGACGAGCGGCGAGCACCGGTAGTTCGAATGCACCAGGAACACGAAAAAGGGAGATGGAGTCTTCAGCAACGCCGTGACGGCGGAGGCAGTCGAGCGCGCCGTCGAGCAGGCCGGACACGATGTCATCGTTGAACCGGCTCGCGATGATCGCAACGCGGAGCCCCTCGGCGTTCAAATCGCCTTCAAAAGAACGGGTCATGCGGAGCGAACGATATCGCAATTTTGACCAGGGGCTACGCGGCTGCGAGGGGCTCGAGGGCTCGTGGTGGTGGCAGCTTCGACCGCGTGACCGCGTTACCGCGCGGCCAACCTACCGGGCCAAACGGCTGTCGGCGGTCTGCGACCGGCTGCCGGAATCCTTGTAGAAGGCGACGATCCCGTCGTAGATCGCCTGGGCGACTTTCTCGCGATAGGCGCGTGTCTGCATCAGCGCGCGGTCGCGCGGATTGCCGAGATTGCAGATCTCGACGAGAACACGCGTCGGCACGACGTTGTAGCGAATCACCGCTGGCACCCACTCGCGGCCGTTGCGCACGACGTTGTCGCGCACCGCGTCGAACGGATGCACCTTCATCCCGCCCTCTTCGAACGCGTCGATGATCGACTCGCCCAGCTCGCGCGAGAGGCCCTCGGCCTGCAGCGATTCTTCTTCGGAATGCGTGATCACAGGACGCTCGCGCACCTCCGCGCGAGCCAGATACACCTTGTCGGATTTCTTGTACGACCCCTGTACGTATCGCTCCCCGGGAATGTAGACCATCGCGCCGCGAAGCGACGGATGGAGCGAATCGGCGTGCAGCGAAACGAAGACGACCTTCTCCTTCGCGATGCCGGATTGGATCGCGTGGCGAAAGATCGAGTTCGCGAGATACCAGCGCAGATGAACGCCGATCACCGGATCCTCGAGCTCATAGGGCGGCGTCGTCAACACGAGCTGATCGTTCGGAGCGTCGTCCAGCGCGTCAGCGTCGGGGATTCGATAGCCGCTCTCGTCGGACTTCGTCGTCGTCATGACGCTCGCGCCGCTCTTCTTCTCGATCAGACGTTTGAGCCGGCACATCACGTCATAGACGTACGACGACTCGAACACACCTTCGTGCTCGGTACCGACGTCGCGTCCGCCGTGACCCGAATCGAGAATCACCCTCACGCCCGCAAGCCCTTTGGCCTGCGTCCGCTTCGCGAGCTTCGCGCTCTCGCGCTTCTGCTGCTCGCGTGCGAGTCGGGCGGGATCGTTCTCCGGCAGATATTCAGGAAGGAGGAGACTCATCGGGATCTTCACCGGATACCCGACGCGAATCTTCGCCACATCGTCGATGCCGTTGAACTTCACGATGCGATCGAGGACGTCGCCGACGTCCTTCGCATAGACGCGTCCCGTGAAGCGAATGGCTACCGACGAATAGAGCGCCTCCCCTTTTTGCAGCCGATAGACGGCAAACGGCTCGGGACCGGAACGCTCGTAGTTAAGCTGCGTCAGGCCAGCCGGTGCCACCGCCTCCACTGCTGCCGGTGCCGGCACATGATCATTCTCTGACGTACGCTCAACCGGATCGTCCTCGGGTTTCCGAACCTCTGTTGCCGGCGTCGGTGCATTCTGTCCCTCCGAGCTCCCGCCAAATGCGGCGGTGAGCAGTTGTTTTGGAACGACGATGACGTCACCTGATCGGGTGGAGAGCCCCTGCGTGGGATTGGCTTTGCGGATCTCGGAGTAGTTCGCGCCGGAGCCGGTGAACCATTCGGCGATGTTCCAGAGCGATTCCCCCTCGACGCCGCTTCCTCCGGCGACGACGTGGCGCCAGCCGAAGTCGGTCATGAGGTCGTTGGCAAAGAGAGACTTGATGATCTGCTTCTGCAGTTCAGGACGAAGCAACGCCAGAGAGACGTGCACGTCCTTGTCGGTCTTGAGTTGCTCGCCCGCACCGTTCGCGTCGGCAATCAACTTCCAGTTCCTGCCATCGCCGGTAACCCGCTTCGCAAGGCGTGACCAGGCATCGCCGGCGTGCGGACGCACGAGGACATCGATGGTGTAATCGCTGGTTAGCGTGGCGCGGATCTCGGGATTGATGGAGACCGCATTGAGCGCAGAGGGCTGGGACATCGCCGGAACGGCGATGAGAAAGATCCAACCCCACCACTTACGCACGGGAAAATGATAACACTGACCCGTGCTACGCTGATCCGGCGGTGTTCGGGATTTCCATTGGAATTGCCCTTTCCCTCGGCGCGGCCATCTATTACGCCGCCCGCCGGCGTCGTAATACGCCCCTGCTCGACGTCCTGCCGGCAATCTGGAATCTCAACTCCCTCGGCAAGAACGAGTCGCCGCTCCTCGTCGCAAACCGCGGCTCGTCGAACGCTCGCGAGGTGATCGTCTCGATGCGGATCCGCAACACGCTGTTCGAATTCGACGAGATCGCAGCTCTGGCTCCCGCGTCGGAGCAACCGTTGACCTGGAACGAACGCGCGGGACGGTTCAAGCTCGAGGAGATCGGAATCGGCGCCAACTGGCTGCGCACCGCCGTACGCAGCGCAATTCTCGATGCACGCAGCGACCTGCGCATCCCCATCTCGATCCAGTATCGGGACGAGAGCGGGACCGAGCGAACGTCGTTTCAGGTCCTGCACTGCGATGAACAACTCCGCATCCGAGTCACAGAGAGCTGATGAAACCACTCGTCGCCCTGCTTCTCGTTCTCGCAGCCGAACAACCGGCTGACGCTCCTGTCGAGCAGACGAAGAAAAACATCAAGGTGCTGAAGGGGCTGCCAACATCCCAACTCATCCCGCTCATGGCCTTCATGTCGAACTCGCTCGGCGTGAATTGCGAGCACTGCCACACGAAGGAGTACGAGTCGGATGAGAAGGAAGCGAAAGGGGTGGCCCGCACCATGATCGTGATGGTGCGCGACATCAACGAGCGTCACTTCGGCGGCGAGACGGCAATCACGTGCACGACCTGTCATCGCGGCGGGATTCGGCCGCGCACGACGCCGCGCATCGCGGATGCCTTCTTTAACGCGCCGCCTGCGCCGCCGAAGCAGCAGCAGACGCTTCCTCCGGTGACGGCGATCGTCGAGAAGTATCTCAAGGCGACGAAGCCGCTCGGCGATGTGCATGGAACGATCACGCGGATCGACGGAGTGAGCGCGCCGTTCACGCTGCACGACGGCGAAGTCAAGACCGAGCTGGAATATCCGGCCGAGGCTAACGATGCGTTGCAGCCGGTCGCGCTGAACCGGGAGAGGCTCGCCGCAATCGGCATCGAGACGATTCGAGGGCATGAGGCGTACGTGCTGGAGCAAAGACATGACCGCCTGTACATCGACACACAATCGGGCGCGCTGCTACGCTGGCATCGGGAGACCGCCGTCGATCTCGGCGAACTGCCGGACGAGACCGACTACGAGGGCGAGACGATCACCTGGTCGCGCGGCGATACGCGGCTCGTGTTCAAGATCGTGCCTTGAAATATCGTCCTTCGCTTACGCTCACAGCGTGTGAGGAAATCGAAAAGCGAAATTCAGAATGCAGAATTCAAAATGCAGAATTCAAAATTGATGTGGCGCTTCGCGCGTCATTCTTCATTCTTCTGGGGCATCGCTGATTTCAGTGGGTAGATTCTGCAGCGACCGATCTCTCGTCATCCCGAGCGAAGTCGAGGGACCTGGGTGGGCGTGTGGTACGGAACTCATGTCGCGCGCCTCCCGCCCACCCGGGTCCCTCGACTACGCTCGGGATGACGGAGATCTGAGCTTGCTCAATCATTTGGCCGTTTTACCCAACGGTGTCGATCTCTGCCGCGCATAGGTCCTACGTCAACGGCGCGATCGTTTCGACCTGCGCCCGCAGGTCCTCGTTCGTATACAACGGACGCTCGATCTGCTCCCACCGGTCGCGTGACAACGACGGATCGCCCGGGCAACTCCAGCGCATCCACTTGAGATAGCGCTCGACGCGCCCGCCCTCCGGATCCTCGCGTGTGAAACGGATGATCTGGCAGTACTGCATCCGGTCGTGGGGATCCTTCGATCGCGCGAGCTCGTTGAAGCGCGCCGGCAACATGCGCGTCAGCATCGCGACCATTGCCCACATGACCTGTCCGTGACAAACGATCAGCACATCATCGTCTGCGCACTCACCGTGCAGTCCGTCGATGACACCGGCGCGCAGACGGATGATGAGATCGGCGATCGACTCTCCTTCCGGCGGCCGCCAGTAGAAGGGATTCGCCTTCTCGATGCGCACATTGTCGGGATACATCTGCTCCACCTGCTCAGGCGGCAGCACATCGAGCACTCCATAGTCGCGTTCGCGAAGCGCCGGATCGACGAGCCAGACCGCATTCGGCAATGCGAGATGGACCGCGGTCTCCTTCGCACGCACGTAATCCGACACGTAATGACGTCGGAAGCCTCGCGTGAACTGTTCGCGCAGCCACGCGCCAGCAGCCTCCGCCTGCGCACGGCCCTTGTCCGTCAGCCGCCAGTCGCAATCGAGCCGGTCGTGAACCGCGACTCCGGACGCGGAACCGTGGCGCACGAGATTCCCTTCGCTCTCGCCATGCCGTACGAGCACGATGTTCTTCGGGAGCATGCGGAAACACTAGCAGGTCGCGGTGACGTTCACACGTCGTTCACCACTTTCTCTATGACTCACAACACGCGATGCGATAGCTTGCACCAAGCTGGTACAGCCCTCATGAAACGCACTCCAATTCTGTTGCTCCTCACCCTCTGTGTGCCGATCGCCCGCGCCGCGAACTGGCCGGAACACCCGACCCTGCACGCCGTGCGCGCCACCTCGCCGATCGCGATCGACGGCGATCTCTCCGACGCGGCATGGCAGGCTGCGCCCGAGTTCACCGACTTCACGCAGCACGATCCCAACGACGGCAAGCCCTCGTCGCTGCCGACCAGCGTGCGCATCGTCTATGACGACAAGGCGATCTACATCGGCGCGAAGCTGACCGACGATCACCGCCCGACCGCGCTCAACGCGCGTCGCGACAACTTCGTCAACGACGACTTCCTCTCGATCAACATCGATCCACAGCACGATCGTCTTTCCGGCAACGCATTCACCGTCACTCCGGCAGGCCAGCAGCTCGACACCGTGCTCTACAACGACATCGGCGAAGACGTCAGCTGGGACGGCGTGTGGGAGTCGGCGACGAAGATCGTCCCCGACGGCTGGATCGCAGAAGTGCGGATTCCCTATTCGCAGCTTCGCTTCCCCGAGCGCGATCACCATGTCTGGGGGATCAACATCACGCGTCGCACGACGCGCCTCAACGAGGTCGTGCGCATCGTGAACACGCCGAAGGGAGGCACCGGCTTCGTTTCGCACTTCGCGGATGTCGATGGCATCGACGGCATCCGTCGCGGCCGGCCGCTGGAGATCGTCCCCTACGCGGTCGCGCGCTCCGACGTCCGCTCGCGCTTCGATCGTCAGGATCCCTTTCTGCAACAGTCCAAACAGAAGCTGGACGGCGGACTCGATCTCAAATACGCGCTGACCTCGACGCTCACACTCACCGGAACCGTGAATCCGGACTTCGGCCAGGTGGAAGTCGATCCCGCGGTCGTGAATCTGAGTCAGTTCGAGACGTTCTATCCGGAGAAGCGGCCGTTCTTCACAGAAGGCATCGACATCTTCCGCTTCGGCGACTCGCCTGCGCCGAATCACATCGGCTTCTTCTTCGCGCCGAGTCTCTTCTATTCACGGCGCATCGGCCGCGCGCCGCAGGGAAGCGTAGACGCCGATTTCGTCGACGCGCCCACCGACACCACCATCCTCGGCGCCGCGAAATTGACGGGCAAAGTGGGCCAGTGGACAACGGGCGTTCTCGACGCTCTGACAAACACCGAACGCGCGCGCTTCGAGCTCGGCTCGACGCAGTCGCGGCAGACGGTCGAGCCGATGACGAACTACTTCGTGACGCGCGACACGCGCGCGATCGGAGAGAACTCGCGCATCGGCGTGATGGTGACCTCGGTCGATCGCAGACTTCCGGGCGAGCTGTCCTCGATGCGCGACCGCGCGGAAACCGCGGGCGTCGATGGCTACACCGCGTTTGCGAAGAAGGATTGGATCTTCGAATGGTTCGGCGCAGGCTCGCGAATCTCAGGAAGCGCTGCATCGATCCAGTCCGCGCAGACCTCGCCGTCGCGCTACTTCAATCGCCCTGATGCAACGTCGTTCCACGATGATCCGGCGCGTACATCGCTCGATGGCTGGGCCGGCAAGGCGATGCTCTCGAAAGCGACAGGCCTCTGGCGGCCGCTGCTCGAGGTGAATGCCTATTCGCCGGGGTTCGAGACGAACGACGCCGGATTCATGCAGCGCACTGACATGATCTCCTCCGCGTTCGTCATGCAGTATGTGCAGGAGCAGCCGACGAATCACTATCGCAACAAGACGGTCTGGTTCGGTTCCTGGTCGAATCGCAACTTCGACGGCGACACCCTGGAGCGCGGCGTCTTCGTCGATCACTTCGCGACGCTGGCAAACTACTGGAACTATCGCGCATCGCTCTTCCTCACACCGGGCGCAATCAACGACCGTGCAACGCGCGGCGGACCCGTCATTCGTACGCGCGACTCATGGAGCTCCGACCAGAACTTCGGCAGCGACAATCGCAGAAAGTTCTACTTCACGATCAACGGCCACGCCGATCATGTCGACGACGGGAGCTACAGCCGCAGCCTTGGCGTCACACTGACTGCGCAGCCTTCGACGAGTCTGCTGCTCAGCATCGCGCCGACGCTGAGCCGCTCGCATGACCACACGCAATACGTCACGACGATTGCCGATCCAGCCGCGATCGCGACCTTCGGCAATCGCTATGTGTTCGCCGATCTCGAGCAGAGATCGTTCGAGCTCGGCACGCGCGTCGACTGGACCGTGACGCCGCAGCTCTCGTTCCAGCTCTACATGCAGCCTTTCGTGGCGTCGGGCGACTATCACGACATGCATTCGCTGGCGCGCACACGAACCGCGGATTTCGATCCCTATACGGGACCGATCGACAATCGCGACTTCTCGTTCCGCAGCGTGCGGGCGAGTGCAGTCACGCGTTGGGAGTTCCGTCCCGGCTCGGCACTCTACGTCGTCTGGAACGAGAACCGCGCCGACACGCTGGGCAACGGCGATCTTCGCCTCCGCCGCGATCTGCATGGCGTCGCGAATGCGCCGAGTCACGACGTGTTCCTCGTCAAGTTCTCCTACTGGCTGCCGATGTAACTACCAGCAGCAGGAATGGAACTACGGGATCAGCAGCACCTTCCCGATCGCTGCGCGGCTTTCGAGAAATCGATGCGCTTCCGCTCCATCTCGCAAGGCAAACGCCGCGGCGATGCGCGGCTTCAGCGTGCCGCGCCCCAGCATCGCGAACATGCGCCCCGCTCGCGACCGGCGCTGCGTGGCGGACGTCAGGTAGTTCCAGAGATCGCCGCCCGTCAGTGTCTTCGATTCGTCCATCAAGCGCCGCGGATCTACCGGCAGAGGATCGCCGCCCGCCATCCCATAAAACACGACCGTGCCGCGCACGCGCGTCACATCGAGACTCTTCGCCAGTGTCGAGCCGACGGAGTCATAGACGACATCGAACGTCTCGTCCATCCACGCATCGCCGATGAAGACGCGATCCGCGCCGGCATCGAGAGCCGCGCGCCGCTTCTCTTCGGACGACACCGCGCCACTCACGTGCGCTCCGGCAGCCTTAGCCATCTGCACGAGCAGCAAGCCCACACCGCCCGCCGCCGCGTGCACGAGCACTGACATCCCCGGCGTGACCCGCACGCTGTCTTCGGCCAGATATTGCGCCGTGAGTCCCTGCAGCATCGTGCTCGCCGCAACTTCGAACGAGATCGCATCAGGCAGCGGCACGAGCTTCTCCACCGGCACCGAAACCAGCTCCGCATTCGCGTAAGGTGAATCAGCGAACGCCACACGCGCGCCCGGCGCGAACTCATCACCCTCGATCGACTCGACGACACCCGATGCTTCGTAGCCAAGGATCCATGGCGGCGAACCGGCGAGGTGATAGTTGCCGTTGCGGCGATAGATGTCCGCGAAGTTCAGCCCGATCGCCTTCGTCCTCACGATCGCGAAGCCGGCGCTCGGCTCAGGGACGGGAAGCGACCCGAATCGCAACACCCCGGCCCCCCCGA
>CAZKID010000014.1:0-29589 GCA_964552405.1 uncultured Thermoanaerobaculia bacterium | reverse complement strand
CGGACACGCTTTGGGATCTTAGGCGAGCCTTTGCTGAGAACCCGCGGTCGGTTGGGCCGAAGTGAAGCGCCCATGTCTTTGCAGCGGCCACGACCTCGACGCCTTGTACGTTGCGGTCGACGGATTTCATTACCTTTCCGGTCGTCATTGCTCCGGTGGATGTGTCCGTGGCCTGAAAGACGTGCAGGAAGAGACTCTTCGTATTGCCCGAAATCGTTTCCTGATAATTCGACGAGGTCATGGAGTTTGCCCCAGCGAGCGGAGTCACGACCGGTGTGACGCTGTTGAGCAGCGTCTGGACGAACAGCTTGCTCGAGCCGACCGTCGTTGCCCAGACCCCGCTGCCCTGGTTCGTCAGCGTCCCGCCGAAGTTCGCATTGAAGGTCTTGAGGATCTGCGCGTGCGCGGTCTGGATCTGATCGAACACGACGAACGTCGCGGGGCGTAAGAAGACGATGGACCGCAGCGCGCGGGTCACGGAATTGCTCACTTCATCGTTGTTCAGGTACGACGGTCCGAAGTCCGCCTGCGCGTACGCATAAGAGCCCGCATCGGCATGCTTCGTCAATTGCGATTCGCTGCCCCACCACCCCTGTTGAGGCGGATAGACCGACACCGCGGTGTATCCCGGAATGTTCCGGTCATCGATCAGCAGCGTGTTGTGGTAAAGCGTCTCCGTATAGCCGTAGCCGCCGGCATCCTTGAGCAGATAGTCGGCACCGCGCTGAATCGTGAAGTGACCCGCATCGCGATGCTGATGCGCCACGGACTCCGTGTCGTTCGAAGTCAACGACATCCACACCGCGCTCGACGTCCAGTCGGAGCGCGCATAGAAAGGGCAGCCTTGTCCGAAATACGACAGGGGATACACCGGCCGGTAGTCAGTGACCGTGCCGCTCGACGCCGGCGTCTGTCCCGATTCCGTTACCAGCTTTCGTGCATAAGGCGCCGTTGTGTGATTCGGCTGATACGTCAGGAATCCCTGCATGCCATCGATGATCGGCGTCGCCGGCAGGTCATCCCAGTCTCCGCCGTCATAGAACGTGGCGATGTCGGGCTTCGTAGCGTGAATCGTTGCCGGCACCACATTGCCGGTCCAGTCGAGGCGCGGCGTGAGGTCGAGGCCTGTGAGGCTCTTATAGAGCGAGAGGACCTCGACGATGTGGCTCTTCGTTCCGTTCGCATACTGTCCTTGTGGCCCATAGCCGCCGGGCAGGTACTTCGCGATTCCCTCGCACATCTGTGCAAGCAGGATGTTCGACTGTGACTTGAGCGCGGATGCCTGCGGATTATCGGTATCCGTCGCATATGCCGTATTGAGCGTTCCACCGAGGAGTCCGCGAATGAAGTAGTTGCCGACTTGCCCGCCGGTACCATCGTTCTCGAAGCAGTAATTCGTACACCAGTCGATCTGTTTGTTCAGTACGCCGTAAAACTCGCTCTTGAGCGTTGGCGTCAGTAGCGGAGAATCGAGCAATGCGTCATAGACGCGCGCGAGTCCCGGATTGAACGTTCTCATCGGGTAGCCGGGACCATCCGGCTGCACGCCGTTCACGCCGCCGAGCCAGTTGCCGGTCTGCTCATAGTTGTTGCCCAGGTACGAGACCATGACTGTCTGGTTGGCCGCAGGAGCTACATTGAAGGTGAGCGTCAGCGCTCCGCTGTTGATCGTGTAGCCGGAACTGACGATCGAGTCCGCGCCGTCTGCGACCGTGACGTAATACGTAGAACCGGTGGCCGGCTTGCTGGCGCCCGTCCATGCAATACGCCAGACGTCATAGCCGTCGCGATAGCGCATCTCATAGTTGGACGAAGCCCATGTCGCGGCGCCGCCGGCTGTCGACGCCACCTTCATGATCGGGGCGAAGGTGCCAAGGTCGTCGCTGCCGTCGCTGGAGCGGATGAGCTGGATTTCGCGCGTTGCGACGAGGCGTACGGTGACGTTGTTCGCATTGACCGGTGCGAACGGGAGCGTGAACGTCGCCGTCACGCCGTTCGTCAGTCCAAGCGGTTGATCGGACGCTGTCGGTGTGCCGTAGTTGTGATGGCGCGCCAGAACCTTTCCAAGTGCGATTGCCTTCTTCGCATACTCCGTCGCATTGGCCGTCTCACCGCGCAGCTTCGACACTTGATAGCAGGTGGAGTAATTGATCGCCGAATCGTGCCAGCCCCAGCCTGCATAGTCGGGATCGATGAGTGAGTTGAGGTTCGAGTCGCAATAGCTCTTGAGCGTGGTCCAGTCACTTCCGCCCGCCGCGAGCGATGTGAGTTGACCGGCGGGGAAGAGGACCGGATGGGTGCCGGGTGCGCCAACGGGCATCGTCGGAAAGGTCGTCGCTGTTGCAATCGCGGAAGGAGAGACGCGCGCACTGCTGTCGACGGCGATGACGGTGTAGGTATAGGTCGTGTTCGGCGTCAGGTTCGTGTCTTCGTAACGCAGCGCGTCCGTCACAGTGGCGAGCAGCGCGCCATTGCGATAGACGCGATAGCCGCTGATCGTGCGCGTGGCTTGTCCCGGAATCACCGGACTCGCGGACGGAGACCATTTGAGAAAGACGCCAGTGGGTGAGATGCCGGCGGCGAAGAGGTTCTGCACGCGCGTGGGATCGAGGAGCACGGAGCTGCCCGGCAGAACGACGGCTCTACGGAGATCGCTGATGTGCGCGGCCTTGATCGTCGTGCTGTGCGCGACGATCGTCGGATCGGTGTAGGTTTCGGGAGCGAGGCCGAGGGCGGTGCGGGCTTCGCTGGTTGCGGTGCGGAGCTCGGTGATGTGAATGGCGCGGATCTTCACATTCGTGAGTGAGGCGTCAGTGAACGTGAAGGCAGCGAGGCCGGCCGCGGCGCGCAGCTCGTTCGCCGCGCTGCGAAGCTCGAGGATGTCCTTCGCACGGATGACCGCGCCATGCTGCACGGTGCCGGTGTAAACGACGCTGGGTTCGATGCGCGCTCGCGGAACGTGCGACGCAGGCCTGCTCTTCTTCGTCGCCACCACAGCCTCCGTCCCGCGTGGTCGCGCAGAATCGCGTACCGCGGCACTTGCGATTTGTGTAAGGAGGATCGTGAAGACGAACGCCGGCCGTAGTACCCATGTTGCGCGGCGTGACCGCGGAGAGCACGGCGACTGCTTCAATCGAGTGTCAGTTCCCGTTTTCGCCGGAAGGCGATACGTGATGTTGGTACGGAGGCAGGGATTCTAGCGCATTGAGAGTGAACTACGAAGATCGGGTTCACGGGGGAGAAGCGAAATGTGAAGAATTTGAGGTGGCGACAGATCTCTCGTTGCCAAGAAACTTCCAGTGTTTATGCGGGTTTGAGCCGGCCAGTCCCTTCTCCCCCCGCACGGGGGAGAAGGTGCCGAAGGCGGATGAGGGGGCTCTTGTTTGCGCGTTGCACGAACCCCTCATCCGCGCTTCGCGCACCTTCTCCCCTCGCGGAGGGGAGAAGGGACTAGGCATCGCCAGATTGGCTGTCATGTTCGTAAAACGGGCGCGCAGCTACGTCGCCCGCCCGGGATGACGAAGCCCAACGCAGCCAGGATCGCTTCATTCTCAATTCTCTATTCTGCGTTCTGCATTTCGCTTCTTGTTCAACTGCGCGTCCCGGAATTCACCTTCCCGAGTGCACCGTGAACTCCCTTCGCGCCGGCTCCGACCACACTCCGTTGCCATTCGTCGCCGAGACCTCGAACACGTATCGCTTCCCCACTGGAAGATTCGTATATCGAAGCGACGTCGGTGTTCCCGGCGACGAAAAGTCGTCGTCGTAGCCCACGAGCCGCGTTCGATACCGAATGCTCTGCTCGTCGGTGTACGACAGCGCGGCATAGGCGATCACCACTTCGTTCCGTCCGCCCGGCTTCTCATCGAGTTTGAACTGTTCGATGACGACGGGCGGCGGCGGCTCGCTCTTTCCGACGGCATCCGGTTGAATGATCGACACGCCCTTCGGCGTCGCGAAGTAAAGCCTGCCGTCAGCGCTCGACGCGAGCGACATCGGACTCCATGATTCGTTCGAGATCAATCCCGAGCCCGACGTCAGCCGGCGGACGACCTTCAGATTCTGATCGAGCTCCGTCAGTCCGTTGCTGTGCGATGCCCACAATCCGCCGCGCGCATCGGGCACGATCGCATTCACGAGATCGCCGCCGAGCTGCTCTTTCGTCAAGAGCAGGTCCCTCTTTCCATTGCGGAACCTCGCCAGCCCTTCGGCCAGGCCTCCCCATACTGCGCCGTTCCACATGACGATCGATCGTGCGCCGTCGCCGCCGCCTTCGACGTGCTCGAACATCTTCGTGCGCGCTTCCATCCCCGATTCCGTCACGCGCGAATCCGCGCTCGTCGCGATGCGGCGCAAGGCGTCGAGCGAGATCGGCTCGCGGCTGCGGAACACGCCGCCGTCATAGCGCGCCGCCCATAGATAGTTCTCCGCATCGAGATTGAAGTCATAGACGTAGGTGAGTCCCGCGTCCTGTCCCATGAGGACCCACGCGTCGTCGACGAGACACGACAGGCCGACGCGCGAGCCCGCGCAGAAGAGCGATTCGCCGCTCGAGGTATGCATCGTGCGCGGCGTATACGACACCTGCTGCAGCGCGAACTTCAACAGCTTCGCATCGCGATCGAAGAGGCGCAGCGCGGCGCTCTCCGTGACGCCCGGCCATGTGCGCGCGTCGCCGAAGACGATGGCATTGAGGCCGCTCGCCGTCGCCATCCACACGGTGCCTTTCTCATCTCGATGAATTCCGTAGACGGAGTTGCTGAGCAGTCCATCGTTCATCCGAAGGTCGCGCGTCTTTCCATCGGGACCGACGACGGTGACGCCGCCGCCGGTAATGATCCACAACCACGACGCCGGATCGTTCGCTGCAGCAGGCGACACGAGCGGCGGCAGCACGCCGAAGCAACTCGGATCGGCGAGCACCGGCTTCTCTCCCGTGTGCGACATCGCGGTGAGGTTCTCGTATGCGCGATAGTCGTAGCGCAGCCGCGAGAGTCCGCCGTTCTGTCCGATCCAGATGTTCCCTTCGCGATCGGAGAGGATCGACCAGATGGTTTCGCCGAGGAGGCCGTCGATGCGGGTGAGGGTGCGGGAGGTGGTGGGGCCTTGCAGCCGGAAGTTGAGCACGCCCGCGCCGAGCGTACCGGCGAACGTCGTGCCGTCAGCGGATTCTGCGAACGAGGAGATGCGCTCCGCGGCCTTGACCGGGATCTGTTCGAACTTGCCGGTCGCGCGGCGAATCCACACTTCGCCCGAGCGCATGCCGATGAGCAGCTCGCCGCTGCGCGCGATGCCGATGGCCGTCGGCGTCTGCGGTCCATACTCCTGATCGTAATGAACCTCGGCTGTCGTCGCTCCGCGAGCAATCATTGCGAAGCCGCCATCTTCGAAGGGCGCGTAGAGCGTGCCGTCGCGTCCCAGTGCGAGGTACGCGGTGTTCGCGGCGAGCTTGATCGAACGCTGAGAGAGCGTGCCGTCTGCTGCGAACCGGTATTGACGAATCTCGCCCGGCATTGCGACGGAGACCCAGCCGTCCTGATCGACTGCGATCGATCCGGAACGAATCTGCAGACGCGCAGGGAGCGACACGTTGCCGACTTGCGTCACGAAGCGAATTCGCTGCGTTGCCGAATCATCGACGGGTTTTTCGGAGACGACGAGATTCGCGGAGGTGCCGACCCAGAGCCGCCCTGTTCGATCCTCCACGATCTCGCGAACCGTGCGATTGACGATCCCGTCCTCCGGACCAAAGGTGTCGATCGAGTGGCCGTCGTAGCGCGAGAGGCCGGAGGAGAAGAAGCCGAGCCAGATGTACCCGGCGCGATCCTGCAGAACTTTCTGCACGCTGGCAGAAGGAAGGCGGACCATGCCGCCGTCGGGCGTGAACTGCGTGAAGGGGAGCTCGCAGAAGGCACTGCTCGCGGCTACCAGGAGAACGGCGACGATCCAGATCCGAGTTCGCATGAGGGGGGAATTGTAAAGTTGGTTTTCGGGGGTCACACCTGGAAAATCAAGCACCAGGCTGCCGATGCTGGCGTTTCAGGAGCTGCATCGCGACAATGCTTTGAAGTGAGTGACCAGGTCGCGACCACATTGCTGATCTCGCTCTTCTTCGTTCCGACGATGGCGGGCGTGCTGCTCGTCCTCCTGCGCGCGAAGCGGAAGCGCGAACGCGCGTGGAATCGTCTGATCGATGCCGCGGAGCGGCGCACGGAAGCATCCTTCGGATTTCCAAAGGAGGGGGCGCCCGACGTGCTGGTGGCGTTCTTCGAGGCCGCGGCGCGGGGCGAGGTCGCGTTGCTCGATGACGCGCTGCTGTTCCGCGTTCCCGTCAATATTGGCGACGGGGTAGGGCAGACCGCGCTGCACATCGCGGCGCATGGGAAGGGCGACGCCGCGGCCCAGTGGCTCGTGAGTCACGGCGCGGAGCTCGAGGCGGCGGACATGCTCGGTGAGACCGCGCTGCTGAAGGCGGCGCGCCTCGGCGCGGAGCGCGTCGTTGCTCTGCTGCTGGGGCGCGGCGCGTCGACGGAATGCAAGCACATCGAAGGGTGGACGCCGCTCATCGTCGCCGCACTCCACGGACACGAAGAGATCGTGCGGATGCTGCTCGCGCGGGGAGCGAGACGGGATGTGACGGTGCACGGCAAGACACCGTTGATGATGGCGCAGCAGCAGGGGCATGAGGGCGTCGCGGCGCTGCTGATGTGAATCATGAGTCCAGTGGGGGCACTGGCGCCCCCGCCTGTGCACCGAGCCGGCAGGCGAGGGCGCCTGTCGCCCCACCGGAGGTTAGCCGTGCAGCGAGACTGCCTACTGCTTCGCGATCGCTGCCTTTCCGCCGCGCAGAACGTATTTCTGCACTTTTCCCGTTGCGGTCTTGGGGAGCTCGGAAACGATCGTCAGGTCGCGCGGCACTTTGAAATGCGCCATGTGATCGCGCGCGAACAGGCGGAGATCATCCGGCGTCGCCGCTGCGCCGCTGCGCAGGACGATGAATGCCTGCGGCACCTCGCCCCACTTCTCATCCGGCACTCCCACCACCGCGACCTCCTGCACTGCCGCGTGACGAAGGAAGATGCCCTCGACTTCGATCGACGAGATGTTCTCGCCGCCGCTGATGATCACGTCCTTGAGCCGATCGCGGATCTCCACGTAACCGTCGGGATGAACGACGGCGCCGTCGCCCGTATGGAACCAGCCGCCGAGGAAGGCGCGGGCTGTGGCGTCGGGATCGTTGAAGTAGCCTTCCATCACGACGTTGCCACGGACGACGATCTCGCCGATCGTGCTGCCGTCGCGCGGCACGCTTTCGCCACGCTCATCGAACACGCGAAGATCGCCGGAGGTGATGAGCTCCACTCCCTGGCGAGCTTTGATCGCCGCGCGTTGCGCCGCATCGAGTGCCGCATGCTCGTGCCTCGGCTCGCAGATGGTGATGAAGGGCGTGGTCTCTGTCAGTCCGTAGACCTGCGTGATTGTCCAGCCGAGCTCGTCCTCGATGCGTTGAATCGTGGCGGCCGCGGGCGGCGCTCCCGCAGTGAGGATGCGCAAGCCCTTTCGCGCACCCGCCCGCACCTCGGCCGGAACGTTTGCGATCGAGATCAGGACCGTTGGCGCGGCGCAGAACATCGTGATGGTTTCGCTCTCGATGAGATGGAAGACCTGAGCGGGATCGACGCGGCGAAGACAAACGTGCGCTCCGCCGGCGGCGGTCACGGTCCAGACGAACGTCCAGCCATTGGCGTGGAACATCGGCAGGGTCCAGAGGTAGCGGTCCGCCGGCGTCATGCTGTGGTGTACCAGCGTGCCGACGCTGTTCATCCACGCATTGCGGTGCGTGATCATGACGCCTTTGGGCCGCGACGTAGTGCCGCTGGTGTAATTGATGGTTAGGAGATCGCGCTCGGAAATGTCCGGCCGGCTGTAATCGCCGCCGCTGGATGCGATCGCCTCCTCATAATCGAGCCAGCCATCGCGGGAGCCTTCATAAGCGACGAAGTGCTCAACGTGCGGGATCTGACTGCGAATCTGGTCGACGGCTTCGAGGTAGTCGGCATGGGCACAGACGATCTTTGCGCCGCTGTGCTGGATCATGTATGCGAAGTCATCCGGCAGCAGCCGGTAGTTCAGCGGGACGAGCACGGCGCCGAGCTGCGGAACGGCGTAGAACGATTCGAGCTGTGCGTGGGTATTCGGTGCGATGGTCGCGACACGATCACCTTTGCGGACGCCGAGACGCTGGAGCGCGGCAGACCAGCGATCGCAGCGGGTGAAGAACTGCTCGTACGTCAGACGCAGCTCGCCGTCGACGACGGCCTCGCGTTCGGCATAAAGGCTACGAGCGCGGCGGGCGAACTCCAGAGGGGTGAGCGGGAGTTCCATCGAATGATGATACATGGGCCTGACGCCCTATTTCGCCGTCAATTCGGTGAGCTCGTGAACTGTGGACTGAGCTTTGTCCAGCGGCCCTGTCGGCGCGCAGAGGTTCGCTTCGGCATATCCCCCGCCCGAGAACCCCGCTCCGGGCGCCCCGGAACCCGCAAAGACAAGGTACGTCTTGCCGACGTCGAACGGTGGCCAGCAGTTCGTGGCGATTTGTACGCCTGAGGAGCGTGGCTGAGTTGTGTCTGCGGCGAGAACGACGTACGTCTTGCTTGGCCGACCTTTCCAAAGTTTGAGTACCTTGAAGGTCACGACCTGTCTTCGGCTTAGTGCCTGGAACCCGATCATTTCGCCCGTATTGATTTGATCGTAGAGGATGACGGGGAGGTCAACCGCGGTTTTTGAGAGGACTTTGCCTTCGAAGACCATGGCCGATTCTTTCAACGCTTCCGCCGGGCCAGGATTTTTCGAACACGAGCAGCCGGAAGTCTTCGGCATGCCTCCAATGGCTACGAACAATAGCGTCAATATGATCTTTGGGGTCGTCATCTTCCTCGCCGCCTGACGGCACTGGCACTCAGCGGTGCCGCGCCTCACACGGCAGAATAGCCGAACTGGCTGCTCGAACGAAGAGCGGCGGCGAACGGACGGCGCCTGCTGCAGCGCCGAGTTAGACGGCCCTGTGGCCTGGACGGCGACCTTCTCCACGATGAGTGCGGCGCCGGAATCGGTTCGCCGTTTTCGCGGAGACTTTCGATGTGAAGTTCGATCGCTTGCTTGACGTCGCGAATGGTCCAGGGCAAGAGCGGCGCTTCGACGAGTTCATGCCAATCGCGGCCACGGGAAGTGCCAACCGCCGACAACGGCGTATGAAGCTTCCGTGAATAGAGGACATGATTCCTGCCAATGACGTTCGTCTTGCTCCACGACTTGACGCGCACGAAAGTTTGAGTTGTATGGATCATGACGTGACCAATCCATCTGCTCGAGCCAGTCTCCGGCTTGCTCTGATCCCAGACTGAATAACGCGTCGATTGGTGGTAACGAGCGGACGATGGTGCCGTACAGTGCCTCCGAATGGTCGCACCGGCTCGAAGTACCCGTCGGGACCGGATTCTGGATGCACGAGTGTGAGCATCTGATCGCGCAGACAAAATGCGGGCAGCACCGCAGCGGTCACCGAAATGATGTGGTTGGGAACGAGGGAGTCTTTCCAACTCGCGACTGGTTGCTCATCACAACTGACGGCAGAAAAGCGACGGCGGTTCGGGCCAGGTTGAAGCGCTTCTTGGAGGAGATCGTCTCCGGTCACGCCGTCCCCGTTTTCGGTCCGTTCAACGTCGTAAGGCTAGATCTTCGGGTCGCAAGCCCGTGCGCGTTGAGATTCTTGCAAGCATCTTCGGTCCAATTTCCTCCCGGTCATGAAACGCAAAACGTAATCGGGCCAGCCCTCTCGCAAAAGGACTCGATGTGATGTGCCAGATTGACGTTTGATCGTCCACCCCGATTCTAAGGAGCGCCGATAGAACTGCGGTTGCTTTGCTCGAAGGCTCGTTCATCCCCAAATGGCGAAGACGCCTTGGAGCTCTGGATGTCCTCGCCGTGCTCGAGCCGATCGGCTAGTACGCGAAATGCGAGTGCTTTCGCTCTCGCGACAGCTTCATCGTGCGTTGAACCGTAAACGAGAACACGGGAAGATCGGTCACTTCGCCGATCCAACGATGGGTTTCCGTCCGTCCAACGTCTCTGCGGTTCAGCGGCGCGCGGCCACGGTCACGCCGTGCAACTTGGAGATGCACCAGGCGGCTCGGCCGCCGGGCAAGCGACCGGCCGCGTGGCCGCTGCAACCACGAGTTAGCCGGTGCGACCCAGACTGCGGCTGTCGCACCGCACTTCGCTTCATGCAAACACGTACTGAAACTCGAGAGTGTCTCCTTTGGGTCGCGCGAACACATGAAACATCTGATTGAAGATGGGCCAGTTTTTAATGCCCTTATAGGCATCGTCGTAACCAAGCGACGTCATTTGGAGCAGGTGGACCCAGCCGCTTTTGGCGAGCGCGTCTGCATTCTGACGAATCTCTGGATACTCATGGTAAAAAAATGGGATACCGCCAATCTTGTGATGCGTCCAAAGATTGTCGTCAGTGGGATCAGGCGAATCGGCTCTCTGCGCCTCCAATCCCAGTCCACGACCTTCAAATTCGGACTTTAGTTTCGAGTCGTTGCCCCGCTTTGCTTGTCTGTGAACTACGAATTGCACGAGCGGATTCGCCTGCTGGTGAAAGGTGTACATATTGTTCGAGATGGAATTGGGATCGGTCTCGTCATCGCTCAGTGACAGGAAAAGAGACACCTCCGTCAAATCATCTTCGTCCAAGGGTATGGTCGCAAAATACCGCGTGTGGTTAGTCAAATGTGGTGGAGCGACTCCTGTTGGTGGAGTTCCACCGGCTCGAAAACCGAGTTCGTGGTCCGATTTGAGAAGCCATAACGGCCTGCAGATGTGCGGTGCGGATGTCAGATGCTTCCAGATACGCATGAACCAAACTCTACATCGGATTCGGATAGCTTTCCTTCCGTCCGGATAACGTTCTTCGGCTCAGCGGCTGCGTGCCGCGCTGATAACGTGAAGTAATAGTAGCAGGCGGCGGCAGGCTGCTGCAACCGTGAGTTAGGCGCCTGCGCGTGATCATGGCCATGGGCACTTTTCGATTGATGTGGGTTGACTCCACTCGAGGGACTCGAATACACCGCGCACGACGTTTTCGTACGACCAAACCCGAAGAGAGTCATCACCATTGGGTGCGATTTCGAGCGAACGCACGCCTTCGCTTCCACGGACGCTCAGCATTGTGGTCCCGACATCGATCCAGATCCCTTTGTTCAGCGGCCGCGTATGATCACCAAAGAAGTCGTTCGTCTGCAGAAATTCGGCAACCCGGTGGAATTCAGAAGTAATCGCGCGTCTAAGTTCGCAGTACGTTTGCGGACGCTTCGCGTGCTGCTGCCTGCATCGTTCGCGATAGTAGGCGGCAGAACCATCGCTTCGAAGAATGAGAGCTTCGTTCGAGCAGAGGGTGTTTGTGTAAACTGTGATACGAATTTCCTCGACTGTCTTGATCGCTGCGCCGACATCGAGATCCAGAAAGCCCTCGTTCCACCGCTGCATGACAGGGTCCGGCAAGGGCATGGTTAAGTCGTTATTTTTCAGATCGAGCTTCATGAGAATTGGGAGATGAGCTAGCTCCCCAGGTACACTCCCCCGAAGTCCGTTGTTCGGAAGTTCGATGGCGCTCACGTGCTGACTTGAACTGTCCGGGGGCTGAAAACAACGGACACCTACCCACTCGCACTCAGACCCAGCAGGACCGCCCCAACCGGAATGATCTTTCCAACTGGCACCAGCTGTGGCCTCGAAGAAGTTGAGAAGAATCGCACGTTCCGCTGCAGGCAAACCTTCCGCAGGAGTGGCAACATGGAGAAGGAAGATCAATACGAACATCGTTTGTGCGCCTAACACCTTGGCGGCCACCGACTTCGACCCGCCGCGAAGAACGTGCAAGATAGAATAGCAGGTGAGCGGGTCGAAGTCCGCTGCAGCTGCGAGTTAGGCGGCTGGGTGATTACTTCGGTGCGTTGATCCGAACCTGTGCGATTCTTTTGCTGTTGAAGGAGTACACGGCGAAGAAGAAGTAGTCCCCGCCACCAGAAACCCAGCTTGGATGCAACAACCAGCGTCCGTCGCCTACCTGAGATTCGTGAAATCCGACGATGCGAAGCCGCTTGTCGCCGCTCTGGACGATCGGGTGGTACTGGCGCTTGAACTTCGAAAGCTCGCGACCGACACGAGTCTTCGCCACATCGCTTCTAGGAACGCGTTCCCGCAATGCGGCTTCGGCTTCGACAATCTGCGCGCGTGTGGGAACCCATGTGTCCTGCGCATCCTTGCCGCCGGGGTACACAACGATTCCGTCGAACTCTTTCGTCTGTATTCGTTCGCCCATGAGGCTGACGGGTGCCGCTCCTGGCACCGTCAGGAGTATGGCCAAGAACATGGAGACGAACATACTCATCGAATAGGTCTCGCAGAATGGTGAGCGCCTAACGTCTACAGCTCAGCGGCTTCGCCCCGCCGCGCTGAACGTGACGTCAAGGAAAGGATACCAGCGAGTGGGGCGAAGTCCGCCTGCAGCGCCGAGTTGGGAGGCGCGCTCTGGGAATCCTGCTAGTCAACGGGGGCGGCCTTGCGCCTTCTCCTGAGAAATCGAGAGGAACGAAGCTGCCCCTCTCGCTGCGCTACGACGAGGAACGCGATTGCGACTACGATGTTCAGGCTCCCGACGAGCACCGCCATCTGAAAATCACCCTCCGTCGCTTCGAGTTTTTTCATTGCTCCCGAGGACAGAACACTCAGAAGGAAGTTGTGCGCAAAATGGCCGCCGATAGAAAGCCACAGCTTGCGAGTGAGAATGAAACATGCGCCCATCGATATGCCGGCAATCAATGTTTCCGTTCGGATCGCGGGTTCGTGAAGCAACGCAAAGAATATTGCGGAAAGAAGAAGAGCACCAATCGTGCCCAAGAAGTCCTCCGAAATACGCAGTACAGTTCCTCGGAACAGGACTTCTTCAGAGGTCGCCGCAAGGACGGCTGTACCCAGAAATAAGGGAACGGGCTTCGGCGTCCACGACGCCCCCGTTGTCACCAGGAGCCGTACTATGTGGGGAATACTTACGGCAACCCCCAACCCGACACCGAGGAGTAGCTGTGGCAGCGCAGCTCTCCGATCGAGTTCGTACACGGGACGTTGCTCAAGAACAGTCACAAGCAGCCAATAGAGGACCAGGACGAGAAGAGCCGCACCGGAGGTCTCGGCAAAAAACTTCCACGGTGCGCCCGACCGCGAAGGCAGATCTATCGCGAATGCAACAGCCAGGAGCAAAATGACTACTCGAATCGGCGCAGAGGTGAACACTCGTGCGAGCATGGTCCCCACACGGTGAAGGTCGACTACTCGCGTTTCGCTGGCTGGCATATATGAGCCTTGGTTGCGCCTCCCAACGTTTTGCCGCTCACCGGCGCTGTGCTTCACACGGCAAGAGCGACACCCGAAGATGATACGCCGAGGATGGCAGCGAACGGCACGGCGTCCGGTGCAGCGGCCGAGTTGGACGGCAGTATCAGTAGTGCGCCCACACTTGTTTTATCCGGCAAGACAGGATCGTTTCAAGTGAGGCGATCGTGTCGGTCGGCATCTGAGCCACGTTCGGATTGAGAATCGAGATTTCGAATGAGGCGACGGCGGCGGGCCATTCGAATTGAATCGAGGCGAACGGTACCAAGGCCCCACAGCACACCATCCGCACTTCAAGAGTGGCCACGTTATCGTCGCCGATCTCGTCGATTACCTCATACCACCATTGACGAATGCTCTCGTTCTCGGGCGCGAACGAAAGCGTCGTCTGACACGATGGGCAAATGATGCTCTCCAAGTTGGCGCCTTGATCGATGAAGACAGGATGCCCATAGCTCTCTGCGACGATCTCGTCTGCGTCAGGCAAGACCGCACCCACGATATTCACGCAGGTAGTTGCTACGTGCTGGGTTGGAACGAGGGATGGGTCGGTCGGCACGAGTCTGAGATAGTTGTCTGACATTCTGCCGTCCATCGTCCCTGCAGCTCACCGGCGCCGTGCTTCACACGGCAAGAGGGACACACGCTCATGATACGCCAGACACGGCAGCGAACGGCACGGCGTCCGATGCAGCTGCGAGTTAGTCGCCGGCCGCGCCACAAGCGCGTTTCTCGCCGGTTCCACTTGGCCAGTTTGCTGGCACGAACCGGGAGGGCTATCTTACGAGCAGCTGATGAAGCAGTTTCCCACGTCGAAGGCAGTAAAGGCCAAGAACGACCCAGATGACAGTCGAAAGAACTTGCGATCCAACAAGGCTCAACATGGTCCAGTAGGCGTCGACCTTCGCGTGGTAAAGCTGATGATTCATTTCAGGGGATAGATCCCTATACGCGGAAACGACTTCGGGAGCGAACGCGGCAGCGCCGATCAATCCCTGTATGGCAACGCAGAGACACACGATTCCGAGCACTCTGATGACGAGCCACGCAAGTTCCTGTTTGCTCATCGTTCCTCGTGCCTCTCCGGGCGGCTAACGTCGTAAAGCTCAGCCGAGCCGTGCTTCACGAGGCAAGAGCGAGAGACATGAATGATACGTCGAGCGTGGCAGCGAACGGCACGGCGTCGGCTGCAGCGTTGAGTTGGGGCGCGGCTAACAGCATTGCATTGTCATCCAGACCTTCTGGAACGATCCCCGCTCCAGATCTTGCTGACGCATCCAAAAATAGAGCATTCCAGTATCGCCCCACATTATTTCCGCGTCGCCATGGTCGCTGAGTTCATCTGAGTCGAGTTGTAGGAGCAGCGTCCAATCTTCGACACCACCCTCAAGTTCGCGCCGCCTTGGATTGTTGTATCCAGATGAGTCACCGCAGTACAGGCCGTTGGTAACGAGCTGAGCCTCCAACTGCATATCACCTTGTATGTTCGCTGAGTGACCGAAGAATCTATGCATCCCGCCTCCTGGCGGGTACTGGTTTCGCTCGAAATCCTCGACGAAGTCGAAGTAGCGGTCAGCTAGATCGGCGTCGATCCGGCCGACTAGGCGATCGTATGCCCGAGAACCTTGCCTTGGCAGAGTTCTTACCCGGAAAAAATTGAGACCCATCGAAGGGAGAACATATTCGACATTTGGATTCTCGGTCACCACGAGATCACGCGAATCGAAGTAGGAAACGTAAAACCCATGAAGGTTCTTCGGATCGTATCCCCATGGCTGATCCTCTAAGTCGTAGAAGAACGAGAGGACTCCATCTCCGGGCAGCCGATTGTTCTGGTGTGGGCCTCGGATGTCAGCAAGGCAGATTTGGAGAAGCAGGTCCAACTTTCGTCCTCGGTTCTGAGGCCACGCAAACCCTTCTGGAACGTGAGCTTTTCCGCCGAAGTGCGAAAGGCGATCATGACCAGCCCGTGTCAGCGCGAAACCTAACGCCGGCTGCTCAAATTCAAGGATTGTGGCTTTCGCGGCGGTGAGGCCGTGATCCTCAAATGTCGCACTCACATCAGTCGTCATTCCGTCGGCCCAACGGCTTTGGCACTCAGCGGTGCCGTGCCTCACACGGAAGAATAGCGAACGCGGCGCTCGGACGAAAGGCGGCGACGAACGGCACGGCATCCGCTGCAGTGCCGAGTTGGACAGCCGTGGTTCTAGGCCGTGCGCGGTTCGAAGGTTGCGTGTGCGATGGTCACTCCGTCGTCATATGAATTGGTGCTTCGCTGAATCGTGGGCACGACGAAGTCGCTTGCCTCCAGGTGAAGAGCTAGTCGTCGAAGAAACTCTTCGTCCTGGTCGCGACTACTACCCCGAACGATCACACCCGTAAGTGAAACCCAGCCTTCGGCCCGAAATGGAACGTCGGAACCATAGTCATCATCCCAATTTACGTCGCAAATGCCGGACCACTCGAAGGCGAGTGTCGTGCCCCGGCGTTCGCCGAGGCGAAGTGTTGCTCGACTGATGTCCTCGTGCCCGAATACATAGAATCCTCCGTTGTGAGAGTGTGTTGAGGCGTCAAAAGGCGAACTCCATTCGAACACTGCGCCTTGAAAGTCTGTCCACCGCCGGATCGGGTACTTAAGCGTCTCGTGGTACACGTACGGTTGCCAAGTTTCTCCGTCGAACTCCCGTCCCTCTGTTTCCAACTCGATGGACCAGGAGAGGCCCGCGTCACCTGACGCATCGAACTTGGAGTGCCAGTGCGGATCGGGAATCTGTCCGGTAAGAGTAGCGCGCGTTATCGCGAACGTACGGTCCCTGAGCAGTAGCCTCATTCGGAATCGTGATTCGGTCTGTCCAACTCGTAAACCAGTAGGATACCTTTGCATATACAGGTAGATGCAACCATCTACATATAGATATCTACATATACCTGTAGATATCTACTTTCGGAGGCCACCGGCGATCCACTCCTCCAGCGACGGCTAGTTGACCACTTGCTCGGCGCGTTCTCACACCTTCGATGCGCGCAGGCATGGCGCCTCTCCCTCGCGCGCACGTCGATGCCTAACGGCCGATTGCGATCGGCACTGCGTGCGGCAGCCGCAGGTCCGCCGTCTTGCCGCCCTTGATCACCGCGTCGAACCACGTCTCGTCCTTCTGCGCGCCGCCATGCATCATCAGATACCGCGCGAGGTTCTCGGCGTCCCTCGCCGTCATCCGAATGCAGCCGTGCGATGCGGCCTCGCCGATCGACTCCTCGTCATCCGTGCCGTGGATGTAGTAGTCGGGCTCCTGAAAGAAGATCTTCACGACCTTCATCGGATTGTCGGGATGTCCCGGCGGCTTTGAGGTCTTTCCCTTTGCCCATGCTGCGTCGGGTGGATTCCATTCGGGATTCCAGACGATGTGCGTCACCGCGAAACGGCCCGTTGGCGTCGGATGCTTTTTCGAGCCGACTGCGATGTCGTATTTGCGCACGTCCGTCGCGGCGATGCGGACCACCAGGATCTTCTTCTGCGTGCTTGCGGCCATCGTCAGCGGGCCGTGATGATCTGCGCTGCTGCGAGCAGGGAGACGATCGGGATGAACATGCACGGGTTATGTGCAAGTGGAGGGCCGGTGCGGGTCAGGGGCAGCGCCTTCGGCACTACCCCTGGCTATTGTTTTGAAGGAGGCGCCCCTCCCGGGGCGCGATGATCTGAGAAGTTCCGGCTTCGTCAATTTGACGCGAAGGCCGCCAAAGCTTCCTTCTCATTCTCGTACACCGAGAACATCGGAAGCAGGTTCGTCAGCCTCAGCGTTTTCGTCACCCGGTCCTGCGGCTTGAGCAGGCGCAGCGATGCGCCGTTGCGATTCGACATCCGGAGGCTCTGCACCAGATCGCCGAGACCACTGCTGTCGATGTAGTCCATCTCGGAAAGATTGAGGAGGATCTTCTTGTAGCCCTCCGTCAGCAGCTCATTCACGATCTGCGTCAGAACCTCATCGCTGACGCCGGCCGCGAGCCGCCCTTTGAAGTCGATGATCACCACATCGTTCTGCTTCCGGACCTCGATGTTCATGGTGGCGGATGATACTAAAGTCGGGGTTCGAGGGCGCTGAGGCTCTCGGCCTCCGGATGATGGACGCATGAACCTCATACTTCTTTTCGATTCCGACTTCGTCGCTGAGGACCTCGTCAAGCTCCGCGCGCGCCGCCTCGACCACATTCGCAACGTCCATCGCGCGAAGCCGGGCGACACGCTCACCGTCGGCCTCGCGGATGGCCGCATCGGTTCCGGCGAAGTCCTCCAGCTCGACGGCGATTCGCTCTCGCTGCGCGTCGCATTGGACCGCGATCCGCCTCCGCCGCTTCCTCTCACACTCGTGCTCGCACTGCCGCGGCCCAAAGTTCTCAATCGCGTGATCGCCAGCGCCACGGCCCTCGGCGTCAAGAAACTCTTCCTCATCAACGCATGGCGCGTCGAGAAGAGCTACTGGTCCACACCGCGTCTCTCTCCCGACAATCTCCGCCTCCAATCGATCCTCGGCCTCGAGCAGGCGCGCGACACGACGCTCCCATCGATCGAGCTCCGCCGCCTCTTTCGGCCCTTCGTCGAAAACGAACTGCCATCGATCGCCGCAGGCACGCGCGCACTCGTCGCGCATCCGAAATCGGAGACCGAAGCACCGCGCGCGATCACCGATCCCGTGACCCTCGTCATCGGTCCCGAGGGCGGCTTCATCGAAGCGGAAATCGCCTCGCTGAACCGCGCCGGCTTCGCCTCCATCTCCCTCGGCCCGCGCATTCTGCGCGTCGAGACCGCGGTCGCGGCGTTGCTGGCACGCCTCTACTGATGGTAAAACCATCCCATCCGGAGGATTCGATGCGACTCGTCACGCGTGGAGACCTCGACGGTCTCACCTGCGCCGTGATCATCACGATGAAGGAAACGATCGATGAGATCGCACTCATTCATCCGCAGGACATCACCGACAAACGCGTCGAGATCCGCTCCGAGGACATCCTCGCCAACGTCCCGTATCACCCTGACTGCGGGATGTGGTTCGATCATCACATCCTCACCGAGAGCAACGAGAAGCCGCCCGAAGATGTGAAGGGACGTCACGCGATTGCGCCCTCCGCCGCGCGCGTCGTCTATGACTACTATCGAGAGAAAGATCCCGGTGATGCCGAGCTGAAGCGCTTCGAGAAGCTCGTCGCGGAAACGGATCGGCTCGATGCGGCGCAGCTCTCTCCCGATGACGTCGACAATCCGCGCGACTACATCCTCCTCGGCTACACCATCGACAGCCGCTCAGGCCTCGGCGGTTTCAAGGAGTACTTCAAGCATCTCGTCGAATGGCTGAAGACGATGCCGATCGCAGAGGTGCTCGAACAGCCCGAAGTCAAAGAGCGCGTCGAACGGCTGCAGAATGAGCTCGTCGCGTTCAAGGAGCTCCTGCGCCGCAGCAGCTTCCAGTTGAATAACGTCGTCGTGACCGATCTGCGCGAGAGCGAGCACATGCCGGCCGGCAATCGCTTTCTCATCTATACGCTGTTCCCGGAGACGAACGTCTCGCTGCGCGTGCATTGGGGACCGGGGAAGAACAGCGTCATCGCGGCGGTCGGCCACAGCATCTTCAATCGCACGTGCAAGACCAGCGTTGGCGAGCTGATGTCGCGCTTCAACGGCGGCGGACATAAGGGCGCGGGTACGTGTGTGCTGCCGCTCGAGACGGCTGCGGATGCGATCGACGAGATTCTCGCGGAGCTCCAGCAGAACGGGTGAGCGGGACGTTTTAGGCGGACAACAGTTCCGAGGAGACTCACCGAATGTTCAAAGCACTCGCTGGATTGCTACTCGCATTGCACGTTGCACCTCAGGCACACGCGGCGGATGCACCGAGCGCGCTTAGCTTTCTCGTCGGCGAATGGACTGGGACCGGCTCCGGCGGTCCCGGTCTGGGCGTGGGCACCTTCTCATTCGAACCGGACCTCGACGGGCAGGTGCTCGTCCGACGAGCTCACTCAGAATACCCAGCGACTCAACAGAGACCGGCAACAGTCCATGACGACCTCATGATCGTGTACTCCGATCAATCAAAGGCCGTCTACTTCGACAACGAAGGTCATGTCATTCACTACGACATCTCCGTTGATCCAACGACGAAGATTGCGACGTTTGTTTCTACAGACCCGCCACCGTCGCCTCTCTTCCGGCTCACGTACAAGCCAAACTCCGGGGACGAGTTGGACATCCGCTTCGACATTGCGATGGACGGCAGGCGAACATCGCTCAAGAGCTACTTAACTGGAACCGTTCACCGCGTCCGCGCGACGAAGCGGTGAACGAAACTTCAACGCCTTCGATGCCGGCTAACTCGCCGTAGCAGCCGACGAGCGGCCGTTCGTTGGCCCGGGGCTGAAGCCCCTCGTGGATCTCAACCTGCACGGCGTCACGGCCGCTGCAAATCGCTTCCGCCGGTGGTACCGTTAGTCGCGGCAGCGGCCGCGCCGCTTCGGCACACTGTGGCCGCTCGCGGCTGAACGGCCGCTACGTTAGACACCGGAATGTACGATGTCCCAAATTGCGTGCTCGTACGGGATCACAATAGAGCAGCTAGCCCGGCTCGCGTCACTCGCATCGGCGAAGCAGTACGACGGCTTCTGGCATCTTCTTCATGACGAAGCACCGGAGCTCTCGGAGTTTGTGAACTACTCCGGCTATGTCGTCGTCGTGGCCATCCTCTTCTTGGCCGATCGAAACATCAGGTTCTCGAACAACGTCTCCCACGAAGCAGCCGTCAGGCTGAAGCAAACAGAACTTGCGCCAACGGTCCTCGTAGACCACCTGGAGGCGGATAGAGCCGCGGCTGCAATCGCCAGCGTGACGCTGACCGACGAGGAACTGCGGTCCTTCTTTGAGGAATTCACCGGAGACGAGTGGGATGAGGCGGCAGGGGCGATGCGCGAGGCGATCAGCTACCTTCACTCGGTGTTATCAGAAGCTGCCGAGAAAGAGACGTGGTGCCTGGTGCACGTTGGCTGACGCGGCGTCTAACTCGTGGCTGCAGCGAACGCCGTGCCGTTCGTCGCCATCTTCCGCTCGAGAGGCAACGTCGGCTATTCCTTCGTGTGTGGCACGGCGCCGCTGAGCCCCAGGACGATGGACAGGCGAGGGCGCCTGTCCTCCACGATCATCGCAGTGTCGCGGGCGTCGAGTTTTCCACGTAGTACAGCGCGTCGAATTTCTTCGCGACATCCTCCGTGAGATTCAACACCGGCCCGGCCGAACCGGCGATGCGCACGTGATGCGGCAGTGTGAGCCACGCTGGCAGCACGCCGCGGATCGGCAGATAGAACGACGTGCCGCCTTCGTGTAGTGCGAGCGCGATGTCGTCCGCTGACGGTTTCGGGAGCGTGCGATCGACGTAACCGCCAACGTCGTACGTGAGGAACGAGCCCTGCAGCACGACGGAACCCATGGCGAAATACGGCACGTTCTGCATGACGGACATGCCGGCGCTCGCGACCGCCTGTCCACCGAATAGCGAATAGGGAGTCCTGCCGAAGTGCTCGTTGTGACCGAGGACGACGATGCGGCCGTAATGCTGCGCGGCCCAGACGAGGTTCTCGCCCATGGCTTCATCGCGATTGCGAAGTCCGGTGTAGAACGATTCCTCTCCCTGTTCGATGACGCGCGCGTTGTGAGCGAGCTCTTCGTCGTGCAGCAGCGGCCGCACGGACCAGACCGAGGTGCGGCAGAGCTCGCGATCGACAGGGGAGAGTGTGGAGTAACTCAGCGTACGATCGCGATAGTCGGTGAGGCACCTGTAACGGTTCTCGATGTCCGGCGCGAGCGACGCGTCGATGCTGCGCACGCGCTCGACGAGCAGATCGATCGCCTCGATCGGATGGGTGCAGTCGATGCCGATGACGCGCAGCGGCGGATTCTGCGCGCGTGCCCACGCGATCAGCGCGAGCGTTTCTTCATAATGCCAGAAGTAGTAATCGGCGACGTCGTAATTGCCGCGCTCCCACTCCGCGTAGGGTGCTTCGTAGGCGATCGTGCGGACGCCATCCGCCGCGAACTTCGGCACGAGCTCCTGCTTCGCGGCGAAGAATTCGTGCGTGCCGTGTGTCGCGTCGGCGAGCGCGACGACCTGCGCATCGTGGACGAGTGCGACGAGCGCGTCAGCGCTGACCTCGTGGGGCGGCAGCCAGCGCGCGGGCGCTTCGAACCAGCCGGCGCGCGAGGGGCGGATCAGCATTGCGGCGACGAGGAGCGCCGGGAACATGGCTACCAGCGATGGTAAGCCGGATGGCCCTCGGTGACGGCGATGAATGTGCCGCGGCAGGTCGCAGTGACCTTGCCGTTGGCCTCGAGGGTGGCTTCGACCACGGCGCGGTCCGGCGCCGACTCGACGACCTTCGCCTTGAGGTGCAGCATCGTGTTAGTCGGCGTCGGACGTTTGAGGACGACGTGAAAGTCGGAGGTCACGGTACAGGGTGGTGTCGCCGTGCCGTTCTGGTGCATGAGGTGCAGCGTCGCCGCCCAGTTGCTGTGGCAGTCGAGGAGCGCGCCGCAGATGCCGCCGTTGAGGACGTTGTCGAATGCCTCGTGATGCTTCTCCGGATGCCACTCGGCGACGAGCTCGCCATCCTGTTCGAAGCTGCGGATGCGAAGCCCTTTGTCATTGGCAGGCCCGCAGCCGAAGCAGGCATTGTGCGGCGCGAACGTTTCCTGAACGCTTTTCATGGTGGGGCAATGTAGGACAGGCGCCCTCGCCTGTCCACCGGGCCGGGACAGGCGAGGGCGGGACAGGCGAGGGCGGGACAGGCGAGGGCGCCTGTCCTACACGTTCGCAAACACCACCACATCCGGGAAGAACGCGCGGAACCTTCGCTCCAACTCGCCGCGCGCGTCATCGAGCAGATGCATCGCCTCGTATAACGGCGGATGCCGCGCGATCCTTCGCGACAACCCGCGCAGCGCCAGCTCGATCCCTTCGCGTTCCCGATAGCCCACCAGCCACCCCTCGGAGCGCATGAACGGATAGACGATGCGCAGCCGCTCCGGCAGAAGGTCAAGATGTTGATCAAGCATGCCGTGGACCCGCGCGACGAAGCTCTCCAGTGGCTCGCCGCCCCACTCCTCGAAGCCGCAGGCGAGAAAGTGATCGAAGAAGACATCGGCGATGACCCGCGACCAGTGTCCATGTTCCGGGATCAGCACACGGCGAAATGCAGCGACCTCGGGATGCGCATCCGTGAACGCGTCGATCCGGCGATGCTTCGCGATCCCGGCCGCGATCGCCGGCGAAAAGCGCCCCTCGTGCAACGGTCCCTTCACGAAATCGCCGGCGAGGTTGCCGATGAGCGAATCGGCATTTCCGCCGGCGAGAAAGAGGTGAGCGAGGTAATTCATTCGAACGTGACGCCGCCTTCCGGCGTGCGCACCGCGGCCGGTGCATACGGCCCCAGCAGTTCGCGGTGCCACCAGCCGCGCTCGCCCTGTTTCGTGAACCAGTAGCGCCAGAGGACGCTGCGCACGTTCCGCGGCGATTTGCCGGCGAACGGATCTCTAACAAAGAGCTGCACCACCGGCGGCGAGCTCTCCATCAGCCGTGCCTCCGTGTTCATCACCCAGCGATTGTCCTCCCAGGTGCCGAGGGAGGCGAACCAGAGATTCCAGTCGAAGCGCGGTTGATAGGGGGCGTAGATTCGCGGCGCCTCGAGCGGATCCTGCGGTTTGTAGCGGAACGGATAGGCGATCCATGTCTTTCCATCGAGCGTTCCCTGGAACTCGATCTCATATCGCGCGCGCGTCATCACCGCGAAGAGCCCGTAGTTGTTGACGATGCGCGAAGGGCCGAGCAGGCGCGCGATGGGGAAGCCGGGGACGATGAACATCACAGTGGTCGTGACGAAGTGGGTGACGAGGATGATGGAGGGTACGAGGGCTCTGGGGCGCCGGGGTGCCGGGGGGATCACGACCAAGATGCTGAGCGCCATCACGAGGTAATTCAGGAACGCGTAGTTCGCCGTGAGAATGATGCCGAGTTGCAGGAGTGTCGTGATGATCAGCGCGATGAGTTTTCCCGGCTTCGGGAAGAAGATCAGCCAGCAGACGAACAGCTCGATCACCAGCGTCGCTCCGGCGCTGAATGCGTGAAAAGAATGCGGCCACTGCTGCACATGCCACGCGATCCACGTCGGCAGCGGGCCGTTCTCGTAGTACTTGTCCATCGCGGTGAAATCGCGCCACTGCGACTCGCCGCTCATGAGTTTCACGATCCCCGATTCGAAGTAGATGCGGAACCACTCGTACTGCAGGAGAAAGACGGCGAGGTGCAGCGGCGGATGCTCGCGGGCCATGCGCGGACGAAGTCCCGGCGGAGCGAGGAAGAGCGAGAGGAACGCGGCTTCGAGCAGCATTCCATCTGACTGATACGACGAGAACTCCTGCGCTGCGGCGACGAACGAGAGGAAGCAGACGAAGGCGACCGCAATCGAGATCCGTGGTGCGAGATTCAGCGTGAGCGTGATCGATGCGACGAGGCCCGTGACGACCAGCGCGGTGAGCATTGCATCGCTCGCGTTGAACCAGAGGAGCGTCGGCGCGAGCCAGAACGCCTTCCAGTGCAATGCGTCGCGCGCGAGCTCGAGCCATGCGCCCGCGGGGAGGATTCCTTGCGGACCGATGAGCCCGTGGATCTGGAACCAGAGTGCGAAGAACGCGGAGAAGAAGATGAGGCCGAGAGCGCGGAGGAAGAGCCAGCGAGCTACGCCCCACATTGAATTATCTTGCGCTTCCAAACTGTTTGTCGCATCCTGAATCGGCTTGTCCAACTAAGTCCGAACAATCAAGGTCCCCATTTTGGAACGGTCCCTCCGGCTCGCGGTCGTTCTCCTGCTTGCGCTCGCCGCATCTGCAGCGCTCGCTGCCTCTCCCGACATCATCGCCACCCACTGCAGCGAGATCGAAGTTCCGCTTGATTCGGATCACTCCTCGTCGCGGCTGGGCAGTTGCACAGATGGCGGCACCGACAATCTCCTCTGGTATCTCGACCGCATCGCGCATGCTGATGCTCATCTCGACGGCCACTACGATCGCAGCAATCGCGGGGCCGGAAGCGTCATCTATGTCATGGATACAGGCGTCGATCAGGCGCACACGGAATTCGGCGGACCGGACGGCTCGCGCGTCATTGCCGGCTTCGACGTCGCCGGCACCGTCCGCCTCGGCACCTCGAATTGCCGGAGCGCGAACAAAGCGCTCGCGCCGTGCTACAGCGATTACAGCGAGCTCGTGGCGGCGTCGCACGGTACGAGCGTCGCGTCGATCATCGCCGGACGCAACATCGGAGTCGCGCCCGATGCGGACATCGTCAGCATCCGCGTGATGAACGAGCACGGACTCGCGACGACGCGCACGTATCTCGACGGTCTCAACGCGATCATTCGTCATGCGTGGAACCCGGACACGCCGCAATTTCACACGGCCGTCGTGAACATCAGCGGCTGGGTGCTTGAGCGGATCAGCGGGATGTCGTCGCAAGGCGTCGTCTCGTATGACGCGGTCGAGAAGAAGATGCGCGACATGATCGAAGGCGTGGACGCGAACGGCGCTCGCGATCCCAATGGCAAGCACTTCCTCTTCGTCGTCGCGGCGAACAATGTCGATGGCGGTTGCGGCCGCAACGGGATCGTCGATCGCTTCCCAGCAGTCCTCGGGCCCGAGATCGACGGCATCATCACGGTGGGCGGCATCACCGCGCAGAATGACGCCTGGGCCGGCGGTTGCCGGGGCTCGGTCGAGATTCTGGCGCCGGCGCAGCAGATCTTCAGCGCGACGATCACGGCGAACGATCACTATCGCGGGCGCAAGCCGAACCTTCGGTCGGGAACGTCGTTCGCGACGCCGATCATCGCGGGCATCGCCGCGCGCATTCTGTCGGAGCGGCCGGGGATGACTCCGCAGCAGCTCGAGGCGCTCATCACGTCGACGACGTCGCGGACCAACAATCCCGACCCGCAGAATGCGAACGGCAAAGTCGCAGTGATCCGCTCACTGCCGGTCGCGACGCCGGTCACGGCGCAGGCGTCGCTCGGACGCTAATTTCAGATCCCAACATGATCACTGGCCTCGCCGCTCTTCTCTTTGCGACGTCGACGCTGTGCCACGCGACTCAGGTTCAGGTCGATGAGCGCGTGACGACTCGGCTGCTGGATGGCTGCGGTCCGCAATACGAAGACAACCTGCTATGGCATCTCGATCGCGCCGACTCGGTGAGTGGAGCGCTCGACGGAAGCTACACGCGGCGCGCGACGGGGAAAGGCGCCGTCGTCTACGTATGTGACGTCGGCATCTTCGCAGAGCACGACGAATTTCAACGGGATGACGGCCGCGTGATCATCGCCGGACTCAACACGGACACGAAGAACATCTGTCCCGGCGGCAATGACGCGTTAGCCCCCTGCTGGCTGAGTGACTCGTCCATGATTCTTTTTGGGCACGGTACAGGCGTGGCGTCGGTGATCGCCGGCAAGACTCTGGGCGTCGCGCCCGGCGCAAAGATCGTGGCGGTCAAAGTGATCGGTGACGAGAAGACCTGGATCAGGGCGATGCAGATGATCATTCAGCACGCGTTTGCGCCGGGAACTCCGCAGTTTCGAACAGCGATCATCAACATCAGCGGCGGTGTCGACTTGAAGCCGATGCCGCAGTTCGAGGCGCTGATGCGGAAGATGATCAAGGGCGTCGACGCGAACGGCAGCGAGGATCCGAATGGAAAGCGTTTTTTCTTTTCGGTCGCAGCGGGAAACGCGTATCCGTTCCTGAACGGAAAGCCGGCGCAGTGCGCGGACGACTACAGCGTCAAGCTCTCTCCCGGCTACCTCGGACGCGACGTGGACGGACTCGTCACCGTCGGCGGAATCGATCGCACGAACAATCTCTGGGCAGGCTCGTGCTACGGATACTCAGTGGAACTGCTCGCGCCAGCCGAGACGATGTTTCTCGCATCGGTTCACGGGCACAACGAATATCAATATCAGCCGGTGGATGTGATTTCGGGGACGTCGTTCGCGACGCCATACGGGGTCAGGTCGAAAGTCGAAACTTTGGTCTACCGGTAGTAGAAGAACCCACCCTCTTTCTACTGTGTGCAGTTGGAAAACCCTTCGTTCTACAGTGCGGTGGGTGAAACTCTCCTCTTTGTGGAACGAAGTTTCGACTTTCGACCTGACCCCATCTTAGAATCCGGCCCGCCCGATGACCACGACCTACGACTCCTCAGCAATTGAAGTCCTCACCGGACTCGAGCCCGTCAGAAAACGCCCTGGGATGTACACGCTCACCGAGCGCCCGAACCATCTGGCGCAGGAGGTGATCGACAACTCCGCCGACGAAGCGATCGCCGGTTATTGCGACGAGATCACCGTCACGCTGCACGATGACAACTCAGTCTCCGTCGCCGACAACGGCCGCGGGATGCCGGTCGACAAACATGCGAAGGAAGGTGTGAGCGGCGTCGAGGTCATCCTCACGCGCCTGCACGCCGGCGCGAAGTTCAGCGACAAGAGCTATCGCTACTCCGGCGGTCTGCACGGCGTCGGCGTCTCCGTCGTCAACGCGCTCTCGAAGAAGCTGCAGGTGTGGGTGCGCCGCGACGGCAACGAGCACACGATGTGGTTCGCCGACGGCAAGAAGAAGTCCGAGCTGAAAGTCATCGGACAAGTCGGCAAGCGCAACACCGGCACCACCGTTCGCTTCTGGGCCGACGAGTCATTCTTCGACTCGCCGAAGTTCTCGACCCCGCGGCTCAAGCATGTGATGCGCGCGAAGGCTGTGCTCTGCCCGAAGCTGCGCATGCGCTTCATCAGCGAGCAGGATCCGGCGGACAACGAGGAGTGGTACTTCGAAGATGGACTGACGGACTACCTCACGTCGGAGCTCGCGGGCGCGCCGATCATTCCCGAAGTCCCGTTCGTCGGGCACTACAAGGGAAACGACGAAGAAGTCGACTGGGCGGCGGTGTGGATCGCAGATGACGGCGAGCTCGTCGCCGAGAGCTACGTCAATCTGATTCCGACCACGCAGGGCGGCACGCACGTCAACGGCTTCCGCACGGGACTCACATCGGCAATCCGCGAGTTCTGCGAGTTTCGCAATCTTCTTCCGCGCAACGTGCAGATCACACCCGAGGATGTGTGGGCGCGCTGCAGTTACGTCGTGTCGGTGCGGATGCTCAATCCGCAGTTTACAGGACAGACGAAGGATCGCCTCTCATCGCGCGAAGCTTCGGCGTTCGTTTCCGGCGTGACGCAGGATGCGTTCTCGATCTGGCTGAACAACAACACTGCGGAAGGGGAGCGCGTCGCGCGCGTCTGCATCGAGCAGGCGATGGTGCGCCTCAAGCAGGGGAAGCGCGTCGAGCGCAAGAAACTCACCTCCGGTCCTGCGCTGCCGGGCAAGCTCGCGGACTGCACGTCGCAGGATCTCTCGCGCACCGAGTTGTTCCTCGTCGAGGGCGACTCGGCGGGCGGCTCCGCGAAGCAGGCGCGCGACCGCGAGTTCCAGGCGATCATGCCGCTGCGCGGCAAGATCCTCAACACGTGGGAAGTCGATTCCGGCGAGGTGCTCTCGTCGCAGGAAGTGCACGACATCGCGGTTGCGCTCGGCGTCGATCCTGGCTCGGACAAGCTCGACGGTCTGCGCTACGGCAAGGTCTGCATTCTCGCCGATGCCGACTCCGACGGCGCACACATCGCGACGCTGCTGTGTGCGCTGTTCGTGAAGCATTTTCCGGCGCTGGTACGCGAGGGGCATGTATTCGTCGCGATGCCGCCGCTCTATCGCATCGATGTCGGAAAGAATGTCTACTATGCGCTCGATGATGCGGAGCGCGGTGGCATCCTCGCGCGCATCGACGCGGAAGGCATCAAAGGCAAAGTGAACATCCAGCGATTCAAGGGACTGGGTGAGATGAATCCGATTCAACTGCGCGAGACGACGATGGCTCCCGACACGCGCCGCCTCGTAAAACTCACGCTCGACGAACCAGCGACGCCGACGATCGACATGCTGCTGTCGAAGAATCGCGCGGGCGATCGCAAGACATGGCTGATGGACGAAGGAAACAAGGCAGAGGTCCTCGACTAATGGCAACCAATCCAGAAGCACAGAAGCGCGGCCGCGGCCGTCCCCGCCGCGAAGGTGCAGACGAACAGATTCTCAAAGTGACGCTCGGTCTTCTGCAGGAAGAAGGCTACGCGGACATGACCGTGGATGAGGTGGCGGAGCGCACTGGCGTCGCGAAGACGACGATCTACCGCCGCTGGCCTTCGAAGGGGGCGCTCGTTTCCGCCGCGACGGCGACGCTGCTTCCACCGTTCGAGACGCCCGACACAGGGACGTTCGAAGGCGACCTGCTCGCCGTGGCGGAGCGTGCGCATCTGATTCTGAGCGGCAAGCTCGGCGAGATCTTCGCGGGACTCATCGGCGAGTCGCAGCTCGATCCCGATCTTCACGATTTGCTGCTGCAGTCGACGCGGCAGCGCCGGCAGATCTACGAAGGCGTCGTGCGCCGCGCCATCGATCGGGGAGAGATCTCGAAAGATTGCGACGCCGAGTTGCTGATCGACATGATCGTCGGCGCGTTGTGGAATCGGAAGCTCATCACACGCTCGACACTGCGCGACACGCTGCCCGCGGAGCTCGTGCAGATCGTGCTCAAAGGTGTGAAAAGGAAAATGTAGGACAGGCGTCCTCGCCTGTCCCAACAGGATCGACAGGCGAGGGCGCCTGTCGTACACAAAGCAATGCGCAAATCCAAAGATCAGATGTCCCTCACGCCTCCTCCTGCGATGTTCGACGTGGAGTCGCAGCCGGTCTCCGAGTTCACGCGCAAGGCGTACCTCGACTACTCGATGTACGTCATCCTCGATCGCGCGCTGCCGCACGTGGCCGACGGACTCAAGCCCGTTCAGCGCCGCATCATCTACGCGATGTCCGAGCTCGGTCTCGGCGCCAACTCGAAGCCGAAGAAATCGGCGCGGACCGTGGGCGACGTCATCGGCAAGTTTCATCCGCATGGCGATTCGGCCTGCTACGAGGCGATGGTCCTCACGGCGCAGCCGTTC
>CAZKID010000013.1:23511-30657 GCA_964552405.1 uncultured Thermoanaerobaculia bacterium | reverse complement strand
TCATGTCGCGCGCCTCCCGCCCACCCGGGTCCCTCGACTACGCTCGGGATGACCCGAAGCCCCCAAATTAAGAATTTCAAATTTCAAATTGCGAATTAAGAATCGGGCATTCTCAATTCGCAATTTGAAATTCGAAATTTCTAATTTTGCTTTTCGGCCCCGTCGCTGATTTCCGTGGGTAGATTCTGCAGCGACCGATTCTTCTCGTCATCCCGAGCGAAGTCGAGGGACCCGGGTGGGAGGGGCGGTACGAAGATCATGTCGCGCGCCTCCCGCCCACCCGGGTCCCTCGACTACGCTCGGGATGACCCCGGAAGCCCACAAATTAAGAATTTCAAATTCCAAATTGCGAATTAAGAATCGGGCATTCTCAATTCGCAATTCGAAATTTCTAATTTGCTTTTCGGTCGCTCGAGGCAGAAACGCCGAACGTGCAAAGAAAAAAATGCCCTTTCCCCGGCCGTCGGGAAAGGGCGCGGCGCCCTAAAGTGCGCCGACTGGGTCGCTGCGATTTCAACGGATCAGCGACGCCCATAATCTAAGTCCGCGAGGCGTTTGCGTCACTACTTTTTTGGAGTGTCACCTAACTTTTGTTCCGGCCGGGACGGCCGGATCGACGCTCAGCAGCGTCGGCTCACCATCAATCGAAGCGGCGAGCACCATGCCGTTCGATTCCACTCCCATCAGCGTCGCCGGCTGCAGGTTCGCCACGATGATCACTTTGCGGCCCACCAACTCCTCAGGCGAGTACTTCGTGCCGATGCCTGCGACGATCTGACGCTCACCATCGCCGGTGAAGATCATCATCCTGATGAGCTTCTTCGACTTCGGCACGCGCTCCGCCGAGCGCACTTCTGCCACGCGCAGATCCGTCTGCATGAACTGATCGATCGAGATCTTTGCAGTATCGGGCGATGCTGCCTGAGTGGTCTCCACGGGCGGTGTGATTTCGTCCATTTTCTTCTCCAGATAGTTTGCGGCGTCGATGACGGGGAACAGCCCTTCGCCCGGACGCAGTGTTGCGCCGTTCGCGAGCCGTCCCCACTGCAGCGCGTCGTTTCCGATCGCCGCAGGGTCATCGCCGATTCGTGTCATTGCATTCGATGCGGTGGCGGGCATCACCGGCGCCACCATCACGCAGACGATGCGCAGTGCTTCGAGACAATTCCAGAGCACGCGCGAAAGTGTCTCGTCTGCACCCTTTTCCTTGAAGTGCTTCCACGGCTCGCGCGTGACGATGTAACGATCGACGGCGGACACGAGCCGCCACGCGCTCTCCAGCGCGCGATGAAACGCGAGCTCGTCCATCGACTTCAGATACTCGGGGATGATCTGTTCGGCCGCCGTCTTGAGCTCGTTGTCGTCGCACGGAACCGGCGGCGTCTTTCCTTCGAAATACGTCTCCGCCATCTTGATCGTGCGCGAGAGCGCATTGCCGAGTCCCTTCGCAAGGTCGCCGTTGTAGCGCGTGATGAACGACTCGTCCGAGTAGTTCTGATCCTGCCCGAACACCATGTCGCGCATGACGAAGTAGCGGAAGGGATCCGCGCCGAACTCATCGATGATGTTGTTCGGCCGTACCACGTTGCCGAGCGACTTCGAGATTTTCTGATTGTCGCGGAGCCACCAGCCGTGTCCGACCACGCGCTTTGGCAACGGCAGTCCCGCGGACATCAGGAAGGCGGGCCAGTAGACCGCGTGAAAACGCACGATGTCCTTGCCGACGAGGTGAATGTCGGCCGGCCAGTAACGATCGAAGCGCGGATGGTCACCGTCTCCGAATCCGAGCGCGGAAATGTAGTTCGTCAGCGCGTCCATCCAGACGTAGATGACGTGATCGGGGCTGCCGGGGAAGGGGATGCCCCACTTCACCGCAGTGCGCGAGATCGAGAGATCCTTGAGTCCCTGCTCGACGAACGCGATCACTTCGTTGAGCCGCGTCTGCGGATAGACGAATCCCGGATTCTCGCGATAAAGACGCAGCAGCGGCTCGGTGTAGCGCGAGAGCTTGAAGAAGTAGTTCGTCTCCGTCGTCATCTCGACGGCATGTCCGCTCTCGTCCTTCTTGTCCTTCACCTGATTCTCGGGGATGAAGGTCTCTTCGCTCTGGCAGTACCAGCCGGAGTGCGTGCCGAGATAGATGTCGTCGGGAATGCGTTCCTGAATGCGTTTGATCAGTTCGTACACGCCGACGCGATGACGCGACTCCGTCGTCCGGATGAAGTCGTCGTTGCTGATGTTCAGCGCTTTCCATAGACGATGATGATCCGCGACGACGCGGTCGGCGAGCTCGATCGGCAGAATGCCTTCTTTCGCTGCGCTCCGCTCCACCTTCTGGCCATGCTCATCCGTGCCGGTCAGAAAGAACACGTCGTCGCCCATGCGCCGGCGATGCCGCGCGATCACGTCGGCGGCGATGTTCTCGTACATGTGCCCGATGTGCGGGACATCGTTCACATAGTGGATCGCAGTCGAAATGTAGAAGGGCTTCGCCATGGTCAGGCGGGGGATTGTATTGCAAGCCGTGTCAGTGCGGCGGACCGCCTACGACGATGAACGGCGCCCAGTACATCGGGTGCTCGTATCGCGAATCTTTCATCAGGCCCAGCTGTCCTTCACGCAGCGCCTCGGGCGCGGACTTGCCGTTGCGCAGCGCGCGATGGAACGCGATCATCGTTCTGGCCGTCGCCTTCGAGTCCGCGCGCCACATGCTGACCACCGTCGTCGGACAGCCGGCCGTGAGAAATGCCCACGACATTCCTACGAGGCCCTCGCCACTGCTCCGCGTCGCGTGCGCCGTGTCACAGGCTGAGAGGACGACCAGCCTGGCCCGAAGGCGGAGCTCGAGAATCTCCCGCGCCTCCAGCAGACCGTCGTCGGTGCCGGACCGCGCGAGGAGCAGACCGCTGAACATCGGCCGCTCATCGTCCATGACGCTGTGCGTTGCGAAGTGGATGATCGAGGCCTGCTGCATTTCTTCAACCGCTCGTTGCTCCGATGCCTGCCTGCCGGTCAGGACTCGGCGCGAGCTCCGGTCATAGAGGGCCGCGATCGCACGCACTTCTTCCTCGGCATCGGGCAAGGGACTCCAGGCCGCGAAGGAAACGATGCAGTGAGCGAGGATCACGAGGCGATAACTCGTATCGCGCAGGATCTCGACGCAGGCTTCGTGGTCCGGGTCAGCCCGAAACCTTCTGCCCTCCGCGACGTCCGAAAAGCAATCACAGATTTGCATATCGAAGGGGGTCGCATGTCCCGTCGTCTTCTTCTCCTCGTCGTGTTCATCGGTACCGTTCCTCTGTTTGCCGGCCCGCTCGTCAGCGGTGTGAAGGGCAAGCTCGCCGCGGGCGATGTCGCGAGTGGCATCGCCGCCGTCGAAGATTACAAACGCGATAGCGGAGTCGATCCCGAATACCTCAACGCGATCGGGTGGCTCGCGCGCGGCGCGTTGATGCTGCATCAGAACGAGCTCGCCGATCGCTATGTCGCGGAGCTGCATCGCGAGATCCCTGTCGAGAAGCCGGAGCTCACCGTTCCCTTCGGCGCGGCGATCGAAGTCGAAGGGCGGCTGATCCAGCAGCGCGAGGGCCGCGGCGCGGCGATTCGCTATTGGCGCAGCGCACTTGCCGCGGCGAAGGATCCCGCGCTGCGCGCCCGCATCAACAAGAACGTCAACTTGTTGTCGATCGAAGGGGAATCCGCGCCGCCGATCGACATGTCGAACTACGTCGGTGCGGCGCCAGTCACGCTCGATCAGGCAAAAGGGAAGCCCGTACTGCTGTTTCTCTGGGCGAATTGGTGCGGCGACTGTAAGGCGCAGGCAACATCGCTGACACGCGTCTGGCAGAAGTATCGCGACAAGGGACTCGTGCTGATCGCGCCGACACGTCTCTACGGAACGGTCGACGAGAAGGATGCGGCGCCGGACGAAGAGAAGGCACGCGTCGCGAAAGTCTGGAGCGAGACGTACGCCGGACTCGATGGCGTTTGTGCGCCGATCGACAACGACGCCGACATCCGCTACGGCGCCTCGGCCACACCGACATTCGTGCTCATCGACAAGACAGGCATCGTGCGCATGTACGCTCCTACGCGGCTCTCGGAAGCGGAGCTGTCGCGCAGGATTGACACGCTCATCGCCGAGTAAACTCGAACCGCCGGTACGGATTCACGTCCGGCGGTCCCATCGAAACTTCCAGTGCCGGCTGCTTCGACAGCGTCATGATCGTCGAGCCGAATGTGAAGTCGTCATCTCCTGACTTCAGCGGACGGCAGACGGGATTCTCGGCATCGTCGTGCGATCGGAGCGCATTCTTGATCGTATCCGTGCCGAGGTCGCGTGACCGCAACGCCCGAAGCCGCGCTTCGCTGTTCTTCCCTCCGTGTCCAGGCTCGCCGTGGAAGCGCTCGTTGTAGTCGTCATTCACGATCGCATGATTCGTGTGGCAGACCGAGTTGCCTTCGCCATTCGGAGCGTACGCGACGACTTTGTTCGCGGAGGCTTCGAAGTCGAACACTCGATTCGCTGCACCGATGATGTAGTTCTGACCTGACGCGTGCTTCACGCTCTTGACGAAGCGCAGCGCCTCGCGGCCGCTTCGTGCGCGCAGAATGCCGCGGATGACGAACGCCACCGGCAATCCGTCCCGCGCTGGCTGAAGGCGCCCGAGGGTGTTGACGACCACACCGATGGAGCGGTTGTTGATGCCGTTCAGCGCGACCTCTCCGGCAACCGTGAAGATGTACTGCTCGGGCGTCGCCCGCTCTTCCCGGATGTGGAGCACGGTCTGGAACCCGTCGTTGAACGATTCGATATCCATGTTCTGCGCGACATACGCAGGTTGTGCGCCTTTTTTCGGTACGCCCAACGAACTGCAGTGATTCGGCTCGGCTCGATGCTGCGCCAGCCACTCCTCTTCGTAAACCCACAACTCGTCGCCGAGTTGCTTCGCCCAGATCGTTTCGAACGGAATGCCGGCGCCATCCGCGATCCCGCGCACTTCGTCGATCATCTCGGGTACCCAGTGCTTCGCCGGCGTGAGGAAATCGCGGTCGCGGAGGAACGACGCGAGGAATTCGTCCGGGTCGGCTTGCGTGACGTCGTGGATCGATGCCTTCCATAGCAGGACGTGCTGCCGGATCGCCTCCTTCAACGCGCGCCCATGTTGCAGTCCGCGTTCGTAGGGCGTGCCGCTCAGCTCGACCACCATGAGCTCGCGCGCGAAGGCGGAGCTCGCCGCGAAGAGCAGGAGACAGACGAGGGTCTTACGCATGCTGGTTCTACGGCACGCCTCCCGCATTGGATTGATGCATGAGCAAACGCGAACTGATCGAACCGCACAAAGGTGACAAGCGATATGCCCGCCGTGACGCCAGTGGACGATTCAAGGAGATGGACGACGTCAGCCGTTCGTTGAGTCAGGATCGCCATCGCACCGCGAAGCATGAAACGAAGAAGGGTGAGGGGGATCGGGGAGACCGCAAGCGGAGCTGAATCCGATCCCGCGAGTCCAACTTTCTGATCGTCATGAGCATGCTCGTGACGATCGTCGTCATCGCCGGCAAATCGTGCTGATCCGCACGTCTAACGTTGGGCTGCACCGGCGCCTCGGATGGCTCGTCGCGGTCCTGGCCGCCGCGATGGTTCCGCTCGCGTTCAGCGCGTCGGTGCTGGCCGTGGTCGTGATTTGGAAGGCTTCGGCCTGGTCGGACAGGGGATTCTCCCGCTGCCGGTCATCCTCCGGCAGAAGATCGAAATGTCGTGTCGCGTAGGACGCGGGACTCGTGATCAGGTGAGCCCGATTCAGGGTAGCGAGGAGCAGGTCGCTATCAACGACGACGAGCGCTTCGTGCGTGCATTCTCAGCATGCGCAGCGGCAGTCGTAACCTCGGCGTGCCGTTATCGCCCGTTCTCCCACAGAGTGCGGATCGGAACCGCGAACATTCCATCGCCAAAGCTGGCGGTGATTTCGCCGTCATAGAGCGTCGGTGAGACGATCGAAAGCAAGGCGAGGGTAGAACGTATCCGCCACGATGCGGCTGATCGTAAGCTGAATGGCGTCCAATTGAAAGGTTGATGCTCGGCTAATTGAAAGCGGTTCGGTCGAAACCTTCTGTCGCCCCGACGGCCGAGAAGCAATCATAGTCTCCGAATCGAATGGGGTCGCATGTCCCGTAGTCTTCTTCTCCTCGTCGTGTTTCTCGCACAAAGGTGACAAGCGATATGCCCGCCGTGACGCCAGTGGACGATTCAAGGAGATGGACGACGTCAGCCGTTCGTTGAGTCAGGATCGCCATCGCACCGCGAAGCATGAAGCGAAGAAGGGTGATTGGGACCCGGGAGACCGCAAGAGTAGCTGAATCCGTTTCTCTCGCATTTTCGTACGATACGGTGACCATGAACGGTGCCGTATCGTCTCGATCCCGCGAGTCCACCTTTCTGATCGTCATGAGCATGCTCGTGACGAGCATCGTCATCGCCGGCTTCTACCGTACGTGGTTCCTGCGATTCGCCTTCGAGAAGAGCTCGCTTCCGTTCGTCGTGTTGCTGCACGGGATCGCGTTCACGGCGTGGATTGCGCTCTTCGTCACGCAGATCGTGCTGATCCGCACGTCTAACGTTGCGCTGCACCGGCGCCTCGGATGGCTCGGCGCGGTCCTGGCCGCCGCGATGGTTCCGCTCGCGTTCAGCGCCTCGGTGCTGGCCGTGCGCCGCGATCTCGCACTGCAGGGCGGTACCGGCCCCTTCGAGCTCCTGGCAGTCGTTCTCGGCGATCTCGCCGTCTTCGCGACGCTCATCACCCTCGGCGTCTTGAACCGTTCGAGACCCGATGCGCACAAACGCTACATGCTGCTCGGCACCCTCGCGTTGCTGCCTGCTGCGCTGGCGCGATTCGCGATCCCGGTTGCAGGGAGTGCGTTTTGGTACTACGGCGTGGTGGACTTGCTGGCCCTCTGTTGCATCGTCTTCGACTTCGCTGCACGCCGCACGGTTCATCGCGCATTCGTCTATGGCGCAGTGCTGATCGTTGCGACCCAGCCGCTGCGGTTCGTCATCGCGGGGACGGAGACGTTCATCCGATTCGGACGCTGGCTCGTAGGGTGAGGCGTGTCCGATTCCTTCACCGTTCTTTGGACGAATGATCA
>CAZKID010000013.1:0-23501 GCA_964552405.1 uncultured Thermoanaerobaculia bacterium | reverse complement strand
TAATGAACAGGCGCAAGAGTTGTTGTCGGCGGAAAATGCCTCCTTCGAGATCGCCATGGTCGAAGGTGTGGGCGGAGTGGCTCGGCTGGCGAAGAAAGTGTCCGCTTCGCGAGTGCTTTTCGGTACGCATTACCCGTTGTTCTATTTTGAGTCCGCCCTCCTGAAGGTTCAGGAAGCAGAGCTGACCGGTTCGGAAGGGCTGTTCATTTTTAACGGGAACGGCGGGAAGCGTGCGGGGGCGGGTGGCGGGTTGTGGGGTTGGGGCCGTTCGGGGACTACTCGTTGGATCCCGCTGGAGCGGCGGATCGCATTCCGTTCGGCTGCGTTGATGAAGTGGCGATCGGAACCGAAGGGGAGCCGATCCGGTTCGATCGACGGTTTCCGGGTGAGCGGCTGGAGCATCTCCGTTTCGTATCGAAGCACGGCGACCGCGGGCTCAAGTATGTAGAGAATGGATTGTTGAAACGTGCGGTGAGCTTGCAGGGCGGGGTGTATCGCCTGGCGGCGGAATCAGCGGCCGAGTTTGCAGCAACCTTTGGTTAGGGGAATCGCGCTTCGCGCGATGCACAGGCGGGGGCGCCTGTGCCCCACTGGACCTGCCCGAGCCCCCGCCGTTGTACGATTGCGGGATCCCCATGTCCCTCGACTCCGCGCTCGAGCCGTTTCCGTATCAACTGCAACTCGTCGACTACCTCAAACACGAGGAGCGCGATCTCTGGCAGTGGTTTGCCTCGGCGAAATACCGCGATGAATACGCCGAGTCTGTTCGTCTCGAACTGCTGAAGGCGACGTATCGCTTCGATGGGAACGATCACGCGCGGCTCTATGGGCTGGCGAATGCCGCACGCGAAGCGCTCGGGCTCGCCGCGCCGGTCACCATCTATCAAAGCACCGGCTCGCAGGAGACGAACGCATCACTCGCGTTCGTGCCAGGTGAGATCCACATCATCTTTCACGGCAACGTCACCTCGCTGCTGACGGAAACCGAGTTGCAGGCTGCGCTCGCGCACGAGCTTACGCACTACGCGATCTGGGAGCGCTTCGACCGCGACCTCCTCATCGCGTCGCAACTGCTCGACGCCATCGCGACGCATCCCGGCGCGGCGAACAGTCACATCGAATCCGCCCGCCTGCTCGCGCTCTACAACGAGATTCACGCCGATCGCGGCGCGCTCTTCGTCACACAGGATCCGCTGGCCACGATTCGAACGATCATCAAGATCCAGACGGGACTCACCGACGTCAACGCCGAGAGCTACCTCCGTCAGGCAGATGAGATCTTCTCGAAAGAGAGCGTGAAGACGAAGCAGCTCACGCATCCGGAGTCGTTCATTCGTGCGCGTGCGCTGCGCGTCGGCAGCGACGAGGTTGCGCGGATGATCGAGGGAGAGCGCGGCCTCGACTCGCTCGATCTCGTCGGTCAGGCGCGCATGACGAAGCTGACGCGCGAGCTGATCGCGGCCCTCCTCGCGCCGAAGTGGATGCAGACCGAGGCGGTGATGGGGCATGCGAGGAGATTCTTCGCGGACATCGTGCCCGCCGCGCAATTCACCGACTCGCTCGCCGCGGCGATCGGCTCACTCGATCGAGCCTCGCAGCAATACGTGTCGTATGTGATGCTCGACTTCGTCGTTGCCGATTCGGATCTCGAGGATGTGCCGGTGGCCGCGGCGATCGACCTCGCCACGCGCTGCGGCATGAGGGAGCAGATGCTGGAGATTCTCGGCAGGGAGCTCGCGCTGCCGAAGAAGCGGCTGGCGAAGATCGAGGCGGAGCGGGCGCAGATGCTCGCCGCCGCGGAAGCGCAGGGCGCCTCATGACGGCCTTTCTCGAGTTCCTCCGCGCACGGCAGGAGAAGGGCGGGTTCACAACGGAGGACGCGCTGGCGACGCTGCTGCCGCTATTCGCGCAAGTGTCGAAGGCACACGAGGCAGGTCTCGTTGCGCCGCTTCGTGGCGTGGTGCAACTAACCGTTGATGGCATCGTCGCCGGATTCGATGACGCGTCGTGCCGCGAGGCTTCGCCGCGCAGCCCGCGTGTGGAGGCGCTCAGCCGTCCAGCGACGAAGGCCTTCGAGGTGCTGGGTGAACGGAGCATCGATTACGACGTCGAGAGCGGCAGCGGAAAGATGACGCACGGGCTCGTGGTCGATGCCGCGGCCACGGCGATCGAGGCGCCGGCGTATGTCGCTGGTTATCAGAGCTGGGAGCACATCCTCGATCATCACGACCCTCTCACCGATCAAATGGTCCTCGGTCTCATCCTGGCGAGTGTCGCGTGCGGTTTCGATTTCACTCATCGGGAACACCTCGACGAGTTCGTCGCGCATCGCCGCAATCTCTTCGCGATCACGCCGCATCTGAATCCCGTGCTGGCGCAGGTGATCGTGAGGATGACCGAGCTCGATCGCGCACGCCGCGCACCCGATCTGCGCGAGATCGTGACGCTGCTCGAGACCTATCGCGATCAGCCGATCGACTTCGACACGGATCTGAGCCGCGTCGACGCGAAGCAGAAGTCGGAGGGAGCACAGCGCCGCGGCGTGCTGCTCGAGCGGCTGCAGGAGCGGCTCTTCGAGATCTCGCGCCGCAACCGTCTGCTCTATTTCAAAGCATCGCAGAAGCATCTCAATCTCACGGTCGCGTCGGTGCCGGCGCTCTTCGATGTCCGCAGCATCACGCCCGATCAGTTGATGACGTGGAACGGTCCGGTCGAAGAAGCCTTTCTCAGCGGCAGCGCGATTCCCCTCGGCCGCTATCTGCGTTTCGAGGATGCTCCGTATCTGCCCGGCGTGCTCGACTCGATCATCGCGGAGACACGGCGCGACGAAGCGGAGTTCGGCTTCTCGCAGCTTCGCGTGGTGATTTGCTTTCTCCGGTGGCACAACTTGAAGGAGTCACCGCAGGAACGGATCGACTCGCCGCTCCTGCTGCTCAACGTGAAACTCGTCAAGCGCAAGGGTGTACGCGACTCGTACACGCTGCAGCCGGTGTCGAACGAGGCGGAAGTGAATCCGGTGCTGCGCTATCACCTGCGGACGCTCTATGGAATCACGCTGCCGGAATCGATCGAGCTGAAGCGTGGCGCGGTCGATGCGTTCCACGAGCTGGTCGTCGGCGAGGTGCGCAAGAGCGAGCCCGGCGTGACGATCGAGAAGATCGCGAAGCCGCACGTCGAGCTGATTCACGAGAAAGCGCGGCGTCGTCTCGATCAGTACAAGCGGCGCCAGCGGCCGCTGCGGCAGCGGACGACGCACACGCTGCGCGATCTCGCGTATTCATACAAAGGAACGATCGATCCCCTCGGCTTGAAGATGTTTCAGACGATCGTGATGCCGTCGCCCGCACCGATGCGCGAGCTCGTCGACAGCAAGCCGGTGCTCCGCAACTTCATCGTCGACGACGACACGCGCGAACGGACGCTCGTCTCCTTCCACGAGAGCACGAGCGGCAACCCGTACGCGTGGGACTTCGATCTCTGCAATCTCACGCTCGGCAATTTCAAGTATCGGAAGATGTCTCTCGTCCGCGATTACGAGACGCTGCTCGGCGACAACCGCAGCAGCAGGCCGTTCGATTCGATCTTCTCGCTCGCCCCGCGGCCGGAATCCGCGTTGACTGCTCCGCCGCCCTTCGAGGAACAGCACACGATCGTCGAATGCGATCCGACCCAGGCCTCGGCCATCGCGTACGCGCGCGAGGGTGCGAGCTACATCATTCAAGGTCCGCCGGGCACCGGAAAGTCGCAGACCATCACGAACCTGATCGCGGAGTTCGTTGCGCGCGGCAAGCGTGTGCTGTTCGTCTGCGAAAAGCGCGCGGCGCTCGACGTCGTCTACCACCGCCTGCGGCAGAAGAAGCTCGAGACGCTCTGCTGCCTGATTCACGACTCGCAGTCGGACAAGAAGGAGTTCATCGCCGATCTGCGAACGACGTACGAAGGTCTGTTGCAGGAGGCGGCGAACGACACGCAGCGCGCGGAGCAGCGCCGCCGCGAGCTCATCGACGCGATCCGCGTCGACCTCGGCGGGATGCGGATGTTCGACGATCGGATGCGCGATGCGCAGGCCGCGGGTGTGCCGTTGCGATCGGTGCTCGCGCGCGCAATCGCGCTGCATCGCTTCACCCCCTCGCTCTCTGCGCTGGAGCTGGAGCGCGTTCCGCACTATCGCGACTGGCTGGACCATGCGCTGGCGTTGAAGCGGACGGACGCGCTGCTGCAGAACCTGAGTAGCGGGGCAGTGTTTGGAACGCATCCGCTGCGGCGCATCACGCCGCGGCTGGCGTCTTCGCAAAGGCCGCGAGAGACGGTGCAGGGCGTCGTCGATCGCGCGGGAAAGCTGCTCGCCGATTTGATCGCGGTGCTCTCGACGATTCATCTGCAGCACGACCAGTGGGACACGCTGGAGAACGTGCTCGCGCTCGCGCGCTTCGCACAATGCATCGAGCCGTTCATGCAGCAGGGAACGTACGGGGTTCTCGATCCGCGGCACGTGCTTGCTCATTCGCTGCAGACGCTTCGTGGCGAGCATGGGGAGTTGGTCGAGAAGCTCTCCGCGGCGCGCAGTGCAAACCATGCTTGGCGCGACAAGTTGAACGCGGATGACACGTCGATCGCTCTCGATCTCGCTCGCGCGCTCGAAGGGAGCTTGCTGCGTTTCGTCAAGGGCGACTACTGGCAGCTGCGCAAGACGCTGCTCGCGCGGTATGACTTTGCATCGCACGCGGTGAAGCCGCGATGGACACAGGTGCTGCAGCGTCTGCACGACGAGCATGAGCTCGTCGCGTCGCTGCAGAGGCTCGAGAAGCGGGCGGGGGCACAGTTTCATTTCGAAGGGACGTTTGCCGAGTACGTCGATTTCGTGGATCGAGCGGGCCACTCGGTCCTTGCGGGCGGGGCGCCCGCTCTTCTTCATGAACATTGTCTGAAGGATGCAAGCGCCGGTTCTACGGTCAGACAGCTCGTCGACGCGTTGCGGCAGCTCGAGTCGGTGGAGCGGGAGCTCGGCGACTTTTTCGTCGGTGGTGAGCATCGCCGGCTCAGCGAGCTCGCGACGGAGATGGCGGAGATCGGGAAGTCGCTGCACCTTCTCAACGAAACGCTCCCCGTCCTCGGCGAGCTTGCGCAACTGCCTGACACGATCACCTCGGCCATCCGCTCGTTTCCGCTCACGCTGACCGAGCTCGAGGCGGCGAGCGCGCAACGAACGATCGATGAGACGTTCGCGCGCGATGCGGGACTCGCGCGCGTCGATCTCGCGGTGCGCGAGCGGCAGCTCGCGTCGATCACGTGCTCGTGGCGCGAGCTGCAGCGCGAGAACGTGTCGGCGATGGTCGGCGCGGTGACCTCGCGCTTCCGCCGGAACGTCGCGATCAGCTCCTCGCCCGCGGCGCAGCTCACGCGCGCCGAAGCGGCGTTGAAGAAGACCTACGCAACCGGCCGCCGCGAGCTCGAACATGAGTTCGGAAAGACGATGCGCTATCGCTCGATCCGCGATCTCTTCAGCGGACCGGCCGGCCACGTGATGCTCGATCTCAAGCCGGTGTGGCTGATGAGTCCTCTCAGCGTTTCCGACACGCTGCCGCTCGACACGTCGCACTTCGACGTCGTCATCTTCGATGAAGCGAGCCAGATTCCGCTGGAGGAGTCGGTTCCTTCCGTGTTTCGCGCGGAGCAGATCATCGTCGTCGGCGATCAGATGCAGTTGCCGCCGACGAGCTTCTTCTCGTCGAAGCAGAGCGACGATGAAGAGCTGCTGGTCGAAGACGAGGGAGAGCTGATCGCATTCAATCTCGACAGCGACAGCTTTCTCAATCATGCGGCGCGCAATCTGCCGAGCACGATGCTCGGCTGGCACTACCGCAGCCGTTCCGAATCGCTGATCAGTTTCTCGAACGCCGCGTTCTATCAGGGACGGCTGCTCACAGTGCCTGATCGCGCGGGCGAACGGGTGTCGCAGAAGCCGATCGTCGTACACAACGCGGAGAGCGGATTCGAGCATGCCGATCTGCTGCTCGAGCGTCCGTTGAGTTTTCATCATCTGCCCGCCGGCGTTTACGAGGGGCGGCACAATACATCCGAGGCGTTCTACATCGCGCATCTCGTGAGGGGCTTGCTGATGCGCGGGGCAGGGGAGAGCATCGGCATCATCGCGTTCTCCGAAGCGCAGCAGGGAGAGATCGAGCGTGCGCTGAGCATCGTGGCGTCGGAGGATCCGGAGTTTGCTGCGCGGCTCGAGGCGGAGTACGTGCGCGAGGAGGACGATCAGTTCGTCGGACTGCTCGTGAAGAACCTCGAGAACATTCAGGGCGACGAGCGCGACATCGTCATTCTCAGCGTCTGCTATGGCCGCAATCGGGATGGCAGGATGCTGATGAATTTCGGGCCGATCAATCAGAGCGGCGGCGAGAAGCGGTTGAACGTCGCGTTCTCGCGCGCGCGGAAGCAGATGGCGCTCGTGTCGTCGATCCGTCATGTCGAGGTGACGAATACATACAACGATGGCGCGAACGCGTTGCGGCGCTACCTGAAGTATGTGGAGGCGATGTCGGCCGGCGATGCGGCGGTGGGACGCGCGGTGTTGCGCGAGGCTGGATTGCCGGAGTCGCAGTCGGCGACGGAGATCGATCGCGACACCGTCGTGCGCGATATCGCCGCCGCGTTGCAGGGCGAGGGCTATGACGTCGCGATCGGAGTAGGGCAGTCGCACTTCCGCTGCGATCTCGCCGTGCGCAAGCCGGGCGATGCCGCCTATCGCGCGGCCGTGATGGTGGATACCGATGCGTACTATCGCCACGAACATCTGTTCGAGCGCGATTTGCTGCGGCCCGGAATCCTCGAGAACTTCGGCTGGCGCGTGCTGCGTGTGTTGACGAAGGACTGGTACGAGAAGCGCGAGGCCGCGCTGGATTTGCTGGTGAAGCGGATCGAGGAAGAAGTGGTGGAGGAGGAGGGAGCACCTGAGCCCGAGCCTGAGCCTGAGCCTTTACCCGAACCTCCCGTGGAGGAACAGGCGCCCCGCCTGTTCACCGAGCCGGCAGACGAGGCGCCGGCCGCTCCACAGGAAAGCTCACCCAACACCCGCCGCTTCGAATACGTCGAAGGCACGTCGAGCAAGTTCTGGGAGATCCATGTGAACGGCGCGGATCACATCGTGACCTTCGGCCGCATCGGCACCGCTGGCCAGTCGAAGACGAAGACATTCGCTGACGGTGATGCCGCTATCGCGGACGCCGCGAAACTCATTCGCGAGAAACTCGGCAAGGGCTACAGGGAAGTGTGAGCGATGCGGATGGCTTACACTCGCACACCATGCGCTGGTCATCGCTCCTCACTTCCACGCTCTTCTGCGGATCATCTGCGGTCTGCTCTTCATCCCGATCGGAACGATGAAGTTGTTCGGCTGGCCGATGGCAATGCCGGGCGGCGCGCTCGCGCACTTTCCTTCACAGATCTGGTTCGGCGGCGTGCTCGAGCTCATCGGCGGAGTGCTGCTGGTGATCGGCCTCTCCACACGATGCGTGGCCTTCGTGCTGTCGGGTGAGATGGCGGTCGCGTACTTTCAGTTTCACGCACCGAACGGCTTCTGGCCGATGATGAATCAGGGCCAGCCGGCGATCCTCTTCTGCTTCATCTATCTCTATCTGTCCGCAGCCGGTGCCGGTCCGTGGAGTGTGGATGCGGCGAGGAAACGATCAGGCACGGACTGACGCCGTTCACGATTTCGGGGGAATCGGTGTCCAATAGATCGGATGCTGCTCGGACTCGTTTTCGCGGCGCAGTTGAATGTGCAGGCGCCGGAGGTCACGCGTCTTCTCGACATCGTCTCGTCGGACGCGAAAGGCCGCGCTGCAGCGACTGAGCAACTCGGTCGCATCGGTGCTCCCGCCGTCGCGCCGGCGATCGAGCGACTTCGCGGCGCGGATGGGCATGAGTTCTTCTGGGACGAGGTCTTCTTCAAGATCGATCGCCCGGCGGTGCTCGGACTCGCCAGGGCGTTGAGCGATCCGGATGTGGCGCTCCGCCGCCGCGTTGCCGCGATCCTCGCCCGGTTCGAAAACGAGACGGCGGCCGTGATGCCAGAGATGATCGCGGCGCTCGATACTTCCGATCGCAACACGCGCATCTTTCTTCTCGATGCCATCGAATCGAATCGCGGACTCGGCGTCCGAGACGGAGCTCTGAAGAAGGCGCTGGTTCTCGTCAAGGATCCCGATCCGGAGATCGCGATCCGCGCCGCCTCGCTTCTCGGCAGCATGGGACCGATCGCCGGGGCCGCGGTTCCTGACATCATCAGGATGTTCGCTCAGAGCGACGACGACGCGCTGCGCGGTCTCATCGCGGAAGCACTCGGAGGCCTCGGCGGATCGGCGGCTTCCGCGGAGACGCCGCTGCTCGAAGTTCTGGCGCGCACTCCGCCCGGCAGTACTCTGGCGTTGCAGATCACGGAGGCGTTACGAACGATCGGCGCAGCGTCTCCGGCCGCGAAAGCCGCGATTCTGACGCGCGAGCGCGACAAGGAGCTGGAGGCCGAGGCAGTCGAACGGGTTTCTGCGGCTCGCGATGACACTGGGCGGTTGCTCGCGATGTTGCGCGAGCATGAGCCGCATCTGCGCGATCACGCAGCCGGAGAGCTGCTCTTCAAGGAGGGCATCGACAGCCGGATGGTGAAGCTGCTCGGCGACGATGATCTGTTCATGAAGACTGCCGCGGCGTGCGTGCTGATCCGGCACGGCAAGCACGACGACGCGGTGAACGATGCACTTGCGGTTGTGATCCGTTCCGGGAACCCGCAGCTCATCCGGCAGACACTCGACGAGTTGCGCGGACGCGCTGAACATGCGGAGCCGCTCGTGCCGGCGATGCTCGACTTCCTGAAGGCTTCACGCGATTTCGTGCTGCGCGAAGAAGTGATGCGATTCATGATGGTGCTTCACCCGTCGAAGGATCCAGCATCCATCCCGTTCTTGATCGAGGCATTGTCATCCGAGGACCACTACACGCGCGCGAACGCGGCGTCGAATCTTGCGCTGCTGCATGGGAAAGGCGCAGTGGCGGCGCCGCGGCTGATTGCGATGCTCGCCGATCGCAACACGAGCGTGCGGGAGAATGCAGCGCGCGCGTTGGGTGAAGTCGCGCCGGGGAATCCCGCTGCAATCCGCGCGCTGGCCGCGACGTTGACGGCCGGCGATTCCATGCTGAAGCGCGCGGCACTGGAGGCGTTGAATCAATCGGGCTCGCGTGCAGCAGAGGTCGCGCCGCAGCTTCGCGATGCGCTGCAGCGCGAGAAAGGCGAGCTGCACGACGCGATCGTCGTGACGATCGGAATGATCGAGCCGGGCTCGAAGTCGACTGTCCTTCTTCAGGCGGAGACGCTTCGCACCGGCAAGCAGTCGTATGCCGCCTATCAGCTCGCCGGTCACGCCGATGAAACGCTCGGCACGGTTCTGGAGGTCTTCAGCCGCGCGACTCCGCAGGAGCGCGCGGCGATGGCGTCGAACGTCAAGTGGATTGCGTCTCTCGCACATGGTCCTCCGAAGGATCTGGGTGCCGACCGTGTTCTCGAGATCATTCGGATGGCGCTGGCCGATGCGGATCACAACGTGCGGCTGGTTGGTCTGACTGTGGCGGGGAAGCTGGGCCGGAACTCTGCCTCGCTGGCGAAGGAGATTGCGCTCCGGCTCGACGATTCGGATGCCGAAGTGCGGGGTGCCGCGCTCGACGTCGTCAGCGTGATGGGACCGGAGTCGGGTCCGATTGTCGTTTCGAGATTGTCGGGTGCGGCGCCGATGAATGGCTTGCTGCGACGCAGGCTCATCGCCGTTTTGCGCAGCAGGAATGACTCGCAGGCGTTGGCGCACCTTGCGCGGGAAGCACCCGTGAGCACGCGTCGAGCCGCGGTGGTTGCGCTCGCCCACAGCGGCCCGCCTGACGTGGCGATCCCTGCTCTGGCTCACGCGCTCGATGATTCTGATGAGGAAGTTGTTCGCGCTGCGATCTGGAGTCTGGCCGAATGGAACGCGCGTGCCCAACCTCAGGTGCCAGTGCTCCTGCGTGCGCTCGGATCGAAATCGCGGCAGGTACGTCTCGCAGCCGGGCGCGCGATACGTCGCATCGAAAGTCTAGGTCTCAATACGCTGATTGATGCGTTGCACAGCGACGATGCGCTGCGGCACAGCGGCGCAGCGGAGACACTCGGCCTCCTGTTCGATCGCGCTGCCGGTGCGCGCGCAGCGCTTGTTGCAGCGCACGGCGCTGAGGCCGAACTGGCGCTGCGGCGGATCTCGATGTCCCTGCGGCAGGAGCTCGAAGTGAAGAAGCTCGTGCCCCGAAAAAAACCGATGGCGGCGGTGCCGGAAGGGGAGCGGCTGAGGGCGGACCTTTTCATCGGTGCTGATGGTCGTGTCATCGACGTCGTCATTCGAGAGGGTGTGTCGCCGGAGGTGAATTCCGCGGCGGTGGTCACGCTTTCGGCGTGGGAGTTCGAGCCTCCGATGGATCGTTCGAGCAACGCCGTGGTGGTAGTCAAGACATTGACCATCGGGGAGGAGCGAAATGCGCCGTCCTGGTGAAGCGCTGGCCACACTCGTCGTGTTCCTCTTCGCGCGCACCGCGGCCGCCTGCTCGTGCGCCGGCGGAATCGGCTTTCTCGATGTCGCTCGCGGCGCACTTGTCATCCGCGGAGTCGTCGAGAGCTACGTACAGCCCGAAGGGATGCAGCATCCGGTCGCGATGAACGTGACGATTCGCGAACTCGTCGCCGGTTCGTACGCGCCGAAGACGATACGAATCATCGGCGACTTCGGCATGTCATGCGTGCCGTACGTCAGCAACTTCCCGCTGGGAACCGAGTGGATCTTCGCCATTCATGGGCCGGTGGAAGTCAGCGGGCTCGGCGATGAGAACTTCAGCTTTCCACCCTGTGCCGGCGCATGGTTGACGGTCGTGAACGGGAAGGCGAATGGCGAGCTCTCGATGCTGTTGGGAATCCATGAAGTCGATCTGCCGGTGTTGCGGGAACTGATCGCGAATCCTGCAAGTCATGGCGAGCTGCGGCCCATGTTTGCCTCCGTTCGATCGTCGAAGGACGCCGGTGTCGCCGCTCCGAAGATCACAGGGAGTACGCAGCTTCACGTGCCAGCGAAGTGCCCGATCGAACCGCTGACGGTGGAGGTGGTCATCGGACCGAAATGCAATCTGCTCCAATTCGTGCCCGATCGGAAGGTCGATCTCTGCGCATCGAACGCGCTCTATGCGCTGGTGCATCGCTGGTGCTTCACATCCGCGACGCAGAATGGAACGCCGATCGCGGTCCGGCACAAGGTACGGGTCACGATCGTTCACGATTCGCCGTGAAGAGCGGCTGTTTGCCCGGGGACACTGTTCACGCCCCCGCGGTCGTCTCCGGCCTGTACCACGACATGTCGATGTTGTTCGACTTGAACATTCCAAGGAGGCCGGTCTTGTCGACCGCCTTCGCGTACGCCTCGGACGGCTCCACGATCTTGTTCTTCACGTGCGCGAGGAAGCTGTCGTTCATCATGCACATGCCGAGTTTCTTGCCGGTCTGAATGATCGACGGGATCTGAAAGATCTTCGCCTCGCGAATGAGGTTGGAGATCGATGAGATGCCGAACATCACTTCGAGCGCCGGGATGCGGCCGCCGCCGATCTTCTTGCAGAGCATCTGCGAGATCACCCCTTTGAGACTCGAGGCGAGCATCACGCGGATCTGATCCTGGCGATCGGCCGGGAACTGATCGATGATGCGATCGACGGTCGACGCCGCCGACGACGTGTGCAGCGTGCCGAAGACGAGGTGTCCCGTCTCCGCGGTTTCGATTGCAATCGAGACCGTCTCGAGATCGCGCATCTCGCCGACGAGCACGATGTCGGGATCTTCGCGCAGCGCCGCTCGGAGAGCATCCTTGAATCCGTCCGTATGCTCGCCGACCTGACGCTGATTGATCAGGCACTTTCTGTTCTCGTGCACGAACTCGATCGGATCTTCGATCGTGATGATGTGATCGGTGCGATTGCGATTGATGTAGTCGATGAGCGCGCAGAGCGTCGTCGACTTGCCTGAGCCCGTCGGACCGGTCACGAGCACGAGTCCCTTGGAGAGAAAACAGAGATCGAGGATCTCTTTCGAGAGGCCCATGTCCTCCGCGGTGATGATCTTGCTCGGGATGACGCGGAACACGGCGCCCATGCCTTTGCGGTCCATGAAGAAGTTGCAGCGGAAGCGCGAGAGCCCGCGGATCTCGTACGCGAAGTCGGTGTCGTGCCGCCGTTCGAACTCCTCCTTGTTGCGCGCTGGCGCAATGGGCAGCAAAGTGTTCGCGATCGACTCGGGCGTGAAGACTGGATGTCCGGGAAGCGGCTTGATCTCGCCGTCGTGACGCACCATGGGTGCCGAACCGACGCACATGTGAAGGTCCGAGGCCTTCATCTCGAACATCTGGCGGAAGAGAGCATCCATCGCGGCGGTGGAGCCATCGGCGGCGACGGCCACCGCAACGGGCGCGGGTGCAGCGGCTGGTTGGGCTGCTCCATTCTGCAGTTCGAACACCGCGTGAAGCGTTTGTCCCTCGATACGTGCGGTCGCGCGAATCGGACCGAGCTCGGGATGATTCATCATCCAGTCGGCGGTCCCTTTCGCAATCGCCTGCCGCGCCGCGGGCGGCATCACCGGCCCGACGAGCTGCTGGATCGCTGTGCCGGCGAGAACCTCTCCCGATTCCTGTTCTCCACCGCCCGTGACGATGACGGCTTTCTTGCCCGAGGTGAGCCGCAGTTGGCGGCCTCCGGCCTGTGCAGTCTGGCGAAGCAATAGCTCGAGTGACACGTCTTCAATCCTCCATGACTTCGGTGATCGACGTGATGCGGTGCTTCTGGATGATGTGAGTTTTCGATCCGCTGCGCAGCGTGATGAAGAGATCGGGACGATTCATGAGATCGAGGAGACGCCGCTGATTGTCGGGCATCTCGACGTAGACCTCGCCTTCGAGCCGCAGCGTTCCGCATTCGACGATGACGCGGCGCACATACGACGGGTCGACGGGCTCCGCATCCGTATCGTCGATCGTCAGCACGACGACGTATCGCTTGTTGAGCAGTTGCGCGTGTGGCGAGTCGTCCGGCGCGAACGGGAAGAACGTCGTGGCCTGGTTGATCCATTCATCCGGCCGCATCGGCCCTTCGTGATGATCCGAGAGACTGGGGATGAAGACGCGCCCAAGGAGCGGGCGCTCGTCGAAGTAGCGGATCTCGACGGATAGAGGAACGGTCGGTACGCGCAGATCTTCCATCGCTCGTGTAGGACAGGCGCCCCGCCTGTCAGGACAGGCGAGGGCGCCTGTCCTACACGTCGATGTTACTTCACGTACAATCGCGCGCTAAAAAAATTGAGCCCCCCGATTGACGAAGACAATCCTCCGCCTTTCTCTCTTTCTGCTCGCCTGCTCAGCATTGGCTCAGGAGCAAACGCCCGATTCGCACACGCTCCTCCTGCTCCACTTCAACAATGATGTCAACGGCGCGAGCGGCGAGACGCCCTCGGACAGCAGCGGCGTTGCGTTCGAACAGGGAGTGTTCGGCTCCGGCGCGTATTTTCCGCCGGGCAACTTCCTGCGCTATCTCTCGTCCGGCAACATCGACTCGAAGCGGGGCACGCTGGAGTTCTGGATCAAGCCGCGATGGGGCTCGGACGGGCAGGGCCATTTCGCGCTGCACTACGGGTCGGGCGGCGGGATGCTCTTCGGAAAAGATGGCGGCAACACCTGGCGGATGATCCTCAATCGCTTCGGCTCGGGAGGGCCGGAAGCCGGCGCGGGCATCGCGAACCAATTCCAGGCGGGGACGTGGCACCACGCTGCATTCACCTGGAGTGCGCAAGCACTGAAGCTCTATGTCGATGGGCAGCTCCGCACGCAGACCACGCTGATCGCACCTCTCAACAACGTGACGGACTCGCGCCTGCAGATCGGGGCGGATGGATCGAGCTCGTACCTCGACGCCGTGCTCGATGAACTGCGCATCAGCGACGTCGATCGCAGTCCCGAGGAGATTGCCAACAGTTTTCTTGCGGGTGTGAAGAACGTCTCGAATCTGACGATGGATCGCGCCGCGTTGGAGATGTTCCCGGGCTGGTCAGAGTCGCTGGGGCTGACTGCGCAGACGGAGTTCGGGACACTCACGATTCCTTCGTCCGCAGTCGCGTGGGAGAGCTCGAATCCGCAGGCGGTGACGGTCGACTCGAATGGGCGAGTGACGGCAATCGCAGGAGGGTCCGCGACCGTTCGCGCAACGTTCAAGGGCATGCAGACAGAGGTTGCCGTGACCGTTCGCGCAGCCGTACGGCCGCAGGTGAATGAGTCGCTCGATCCCTTTCTCACGACACCCGCCGCCGGTGCGCTCTACGACGTTCCGGTCGTCGTCATCCGCTATCTCCCAACCAGGAACGGCACCACGCTCGACGCAAGCGTCGCGGGAACGGATGACACGATCGATCATCTGAAGAGTCAGATCGACCGCTACGACATCGAGATCAAGTACATGCTGGAGGAAGGGAGCCGCTTTCACGGCTACAAGGATCCGAACGCCCCGCCATCCCTCGGCTACCGCGTGCTCGCACTGATCTCGATTTATGAGGACATGCCGCCGGGATTTCCAAGCGGCTCGCCGGGCATCACCTTTCCCGATTACAACCAGATCCTCAATCGCATCGACGCCCGGCACTTCGTCGACGACCTCGGTGTTAAGGAGTTCTGGTTGTGGGGTTATCACTACGGCTCGATTGCGCCGGTCGAATCGGACATGTCGAGTCCGACGACGGGCGACATCTCGAACAGCTATCGGACGCAGGACGACATGCCCGTGTTTCACAAAACGTACACGCTCTACAACTACAACTTCACGCGCAGCTCGAACGAAGCGGTCCATGATCACGGCCATCAGTTGGAAGCGATTCTCGGCTACGTCAATCGGAGACAGGACGGCAATACGAATCTCTTCTGGAAGCAGTTCGTCGGGCAGGATGCCAGCGGACACTTCACCACAGGCCGTTGCGGCTGGACTCACATGCCGCCGAACACGACGAGCGATTACGACTACAACAACGCGACGCTCGTCGAGAGTGACTGTGAAGATTGGACTCCTGCCGGAACCGGTGCGAAGAAACTCATCAATGATCTGACGTGGGGAAGTCTCAGGTATGCGTGGCCGCGCGGTGTGCCCGAAGATGTGACGCAGCACCAGTGGTATGTGTACTGGATGCAGAACATGCCCGGCGCGGGGAATCAGATCGCGTTGGACGATCAGCATGTGATGACGAACTGGTGGAGGTTCACCGCGAACTGGGATGACGCGATTCAGAGCGGGATCGGGCTCTACGGCCGCAAGACGCCGCCGCGGCGGCATGCGGCGCGTTGAGCTCGTTTGATGGGTCTCCGCGTGAAATATCTTTCGGGCTCTTCGTGCTGAAGGTTGCAATGAACCGAATTGCAGCAGTGATCGCATTGCTGATGTTTGCCGTGAGCGCCGCGGCCGGCACATTCACATTCAAGGTCGTCGGCATCGACTGCGCTGCCTGCGCGCCGCCGATCGTGAAGGCGCTCAGCGCCGTTCAAGGCGTGAAGAACGCGCGCGTCGATGCGAAAGCGAAAACGGCAACCGTCGATATCCCGGCGGGCTTCGATCGCGAAACGTTGAGGTCCGCCATCTCCAACGCCGGTTTCGAGGCCGTGTTCCCGGGCGAAAAGCCACGCGACATCGAGCCGCTGCCGGCGGGAGTGCTGGCAAGGCTCGACATTCGCACGTTCTCCGATGGCCACCGCGTCGATCTTGCGAAGGTCATGGCGCCCGGCAAGGTGACGATCGTCGATTTCTATGCCGACTGGTGCGGTCCGTGTCACGTGCTCGAGGTTCGCTTGCAACACTTGATGAATGGCAACAAGCCGGAGCTCGCGCTGCGCCGCGTGAACATCGGCAAGTGGGACAACGACGCCGCAAAGCAAGCGACTGAATTGCGAGCCGAGGCGTTGCCGTATCTCCGCGTGTACGACGCACACGGAAAGTTCGTCACTGCTGTTACGGGCGGGATGTGGGACGAGGTTCTCGCGGCGATCGAGAAGGCGGAACGCTGATGAGAATCGTTCGCGCGTTTCTGTTCTTCATCCTCGCGATCGGCATCGCGCCGTTCGCACTTGCCTGACCTGCCTGAGCGAATCCCAACCTCTCCGGCGGAGGGGCAGCGCAAAGCATTCCGGCTCCCGGCCATTGGAGCGTCACGACGACGTTCGCTCGTGGCACGTTCAACACGTCGCACGTGGCGGCGTGTCCCGAGGTCGCGCCAATCGAATGCTCGGTCACGGCGATTCCCGATCATGAGCATCACGTTCGGCTCGCGTTGCTGCACACCGAATTGAGCACTGTCTACGGACTGCGGCAAGGGCTCGCGCTTTCGCTCCGAATTCCATACGACGTGAAAGATCAGCGCGTGCGTTACGCGACGCTCGACGGGCGGCCGTTCTCTCCACCGTACGGCGATATTCATCACCGCACCGAAACGCTCCGCGGAATCGCGGACGGCGATCTCGTCTTGCTGTGGCAACCTGCGACGAGCGGTGCCTCGCATTGGCGCCTCGGCTTCGGGACGACGCTCCCGCTCGGCCACACGGTCGCCGATCCCGTGCGTCTCGGACTCGAGGGAAAGAAGCACGAGCATCTGCAATTCGGAAGCGGTCTGTTCTCGCCGGAAGCAGAGATTGCCTGGAGCCGTCCGATTGCTCACGCGAACGCCTCGGCGCTTTTGCAGGCGACGTTGCCGATCGCGGAGAACGAACGTGGATTCCGAGCGCCGCGGAACTTCCGATGGACGCTCGGGCCTTCGTTCTCCGTTGGCAGCGGCAGTGTGGCGCTCAGCGTTGCGGGCCAGTATCAGACGATCGGCCGCTGGCATGGTGCGATCGACGAGGGCACAGGATTCTCGAATGGTGGCTTGCGGCTGCAGGTCTCACTTCCTGCGATGAGAGGACTCGCGATCACACCATCGGTTTATCGCGAGCTCTACTCGCACGGCTTGAACGCGGACGAGCGCGAGACGTTTTCGCAGGGGACGACGTTCGCAGTCGCCGTGGCGCGGTCGTTCTAGCCAGGTGGACCGTCCTGTGGGGCACAGGCGCCTCGCCTGTGCGCTTTGTGCGAGCGCGTTCACCAATACGATTCGACGCCCAATGCTCGCATGCGTTTCACCATTTTCTGGTCGAACGTAGCTACGGCGTCATATCGATTCGTCAGTGCGATTGCGATGGTTGCGGCATCTGCCATTCCGGAAATTCTCTCTGGCCAATACTGGAACAGAGTCTTCCAGGGGCATTCATCGATCAGGTGTAACCCGGGGAGAGCAATCATCTCTCGCAGGAGCTCAGCGACTTCGGCGGCCGCAATGCCGTAGAAGCTTTGTAATACGTAGCTCACTTCGAAAACGGCAAACTGAGGGACGACTGCCACGAGCTCTCCGTCGCTGGCGTGATCGATCAGCGCCTTCGCTGCTTTGCGTTGCTTGTCGTTTCGCTCGACGAGGAACGATATGAAGACATTGGCGTCGACGACGACGCGTCTTGGCGTCAAACGCGGCCTCGCCGCTTACGCGCCTCGGCGATCTCCCTGACGACATCGCCCGAGGAATTCTTGATGAATCCCTCCCAGCGGTAGAACGCAGGGCGATCGGACGTGACGGCGACATTACCGCCGCGGATCTCCCACGTCAGCTTCGCTCCCACTTCGAGGTTCAGCGCCTCGCGCACTTCCCGCGGCACGGTCGTCTGTCCTTTGCTGGTCAGTGTAGAAGTCGGCATGAGATTACTCCTTACACGAAGTATAACAATGTAAGGAACGGCGGATATGCCGCTTGTGCTAGACTGCCGCACCCTTTCGGTCACTCATCCTTAACAATTCGGAGTTTTCTCTATGTCGCGACTCATCCTTGCCGCCACTCTGTCCATTCTCTCGTTCGGTTCGCTTCGCGCTGCAACGCAGCCGTGGGAAGGCGCGCCGTTTACCGCGGATCCGAAGGCGCTGCTCGCCGCGGCGGAGGCGGTCAAGCCGGCCAAGCCTGAAGATGGGGTCGTCGTTCTGCTGGATGAGACGCATGTCGTGCTCGATGCGAACGGCCTTGCCACTCGCACCGAGCGGCTCGTTTATCTCGTGACAGATGAAGGCGCGGTGGAAGGGTGGTCGTCGATCGACAGTGACTGGTCGCCATGGTACGAAGAGCAGCCGAAGGTCGCCGCGCGCGTCATCGCGAAGGATGGCTCCATTCACATGCTCGATCCGAAATCGTTCGGCAAGAGCGACGCCGAGGATGAGCCGGACATGTTCACGGATACGCGGGTGCTGAGCGGTCCGCTGCCGGCGGTTGCTCCCGGTTCCGTCGTCGAACAGGTCGTGACGCATCACGACAAGACCGCGGTTCACGATGTGGGCACCGCCTATCGCCATCAGTTCGGACGTTGGGTCGAGTCGCAGCAGAGCCGCCTCATCGTCGAATATCCGGTCGCGCTGACGTTCCATCTCGTCAACCGCACGGCTCCTGCGATCAAGCCGGTCGAGAGCAACGCGAATGGCATCAAACGCCTCGTCTTCGAGAGCGGAGTGATTCCCGGATACGAAGCGAGCGAAACGAATCTTCCGCCCGACGTCGAGCGGCATTCGTATGTCGCATTCTCGACGGGCAAATCGTGGCAGGACGTCGCGACGAAGTATCGGGCGATCGTCGATCAGCAGATCGCTGCCGGTCCGCTGCCCGCGGCCAACGCCTCCGCTGCGAAAGATGCACGCGAGGTCGCCGCCACCGTGCTGGCGCGGTTGCAGAAGGACATTCGCTACGCCGGCGTGGAGTTCGGTGAAGGCTCGATCATCCCGCGCTCGCCGAAGGAAACGCTCGCGCACAAATACGGCGACTGCAAAGACAAGGCGACGCTGCTCGTCGCGCTGCTCCGTCAGGAGGGACTCGCGGCGCATGTCGCGCTGCTGAACTCCGGCTACGGCTATGACGTCGATGCCGAGCTTCCCGGCCTCAGCCACTTCAATCACGTGATCGTTTACGTTGCGGGTGCTCAGCCGTTCTGGATCGATCCGACTGATGAGTTCGCGCGCGCGGGCGAACTGCCCGAGCAGGATCAGGGACGCCGCGCGCTCATCGCTTCAGTCGATACGAACTCATTGGTCGAGACACCGATCGCGGATGGAAGTGCGAATCACACGGTCGAGAACCGCTCCTTCACGCTGGCCGAGGATGGGAAGTCGACGGTCGTCGAGACGACGGAGTACTCGGGCAGCGAAGAGCGCTCGTTCCGCCGCTACTACGCGACGACGGACGCGAAGCACGTGCGTGAGCAGCTCGAGAAATTCGTCAAGGACAACTACTTTGCCGAAGCGCTGGGAAAGTACGAGACGACGGATCCGCATGATTTGAGCAAGCCGTTCCGTCTCACGGTGGAAGGGCTTCGCGCCGCGCGTGGAGCGACGGAGAAGGGAGAGGCCGTGGTCGGCTTCTTCGAGGCGGATCTCGCTTCCGATATGCCGCCCTCCCTCAAGCGAGCCGATGACGAGAGTGCGGAGGACGAAGAGCCCGCGAACGCGAAGAAGCCGAAGAAACGCGTCCACGACTTTTTCTTCTATGAACCGTACACGAAGGACATTCATGTGCTCGTGCAGGCACCATCGGGCTACGTCCTGCACGCTCTCCCTGAACCCGCCACGACTCCCCTAGGCACCGCGAAACTGACCTCGGCGTTCAGCGAACCGGAGCCGGGAAAGCTGATGGCCGACTATCACTTCGAGTCGGGCCCACGCCGCATCACCGCCGCGAAATTCGAAGAAACGCGCAAGGCGCTCGCGGAGCTCGTGTCGCGCAAGGCTGTGCTCTTCACGTGGGACCAGCTCGGCCGCAAGTATGCGGACGCGGGAGAAGTGGGGAAGGCGATCGCCGAGTTCCGGCGTCTGGCGGCGTTGCATCCTAACGAAGCGCTGCACCACATCGACATCGCCAACGCGCTGCTCGCCGCCGGCTTCGGAACCGCGGCGCGGGAAGAGGCGAAGCGCGCGATCGCGATCGAGCCGAAGTCGGCGAAGGCGCATCAGGCGCTGGCACTGATCCTGGTCCATGACGAGATCGGCCGTGAATTCGGCAAGGGCTTCGATCTCGAGGGCTCGATCAAGGAGTACCGCAAGGCGAAAGAGCTCGATCCCAGGAACGTCGCGCTGATCGGGGAGCTGTCGATCGTGCTGCAGCGGAATGCAGACGGTGACGAGTTTGGCGAAGGTGCACACCTCGATGAGGCGATCGCCGAATACACCGGACTCAAGGGGCTCAAGGAGAAAGTCAATCAGCCGTACGCCGATCGTCAGCTCATGGCGTTGTACGTCCACACCGGCCGCTTCAAGGAGCTCAAGGAGCTGACCGCGCAGACGAAGGACACCGAGAAAAAGGATGCGATGTCGCTCGTCGCGATTGCAGCGCTGGATGGCGGCGCGGCCGCGGTCAAGGCAGCGGATGCGATCGAGCTCTCGAAGCGGCGCACGACGATGACGCTTGCGGGCAGCGTGCTGGCGACGGTCCGGCGTTATCCGGAAGCGGTGGAACTGTTGACGGCGGCAATTCAGGGTGCACCGAATGCCGCTGAACTGCGCACACAGCTCGACATCGTCAAGAAGATGAAGAAGGTCGAGGAGTATCCGGTGAAGGATGACGATCCGGCCAGCGTCATCCGGCAGTTCGTCATCACGTCGATTCTCGACGAAGAGGCGGCCGAGCGTTTCATGACCGCAGAATCGAAGACGGTGTTCGGCGAGAAGGAGCTGAACGAACCGAAGAGGGCGGAGCAGGCGAAGAAGACGGCCGCGGCGCGCAAAGCGATGCGCAAGTTCGGCAATCGCGCCGTCATTGCCGATGCCGCACTGGCTGCATTTCAACTCCAGCAGGAAGGCGACGACAAGACCGGCTTCCGCATGCTCGGCCGCGCGACGGTGAAAGGTGTGCCGGAGATCGCGACCTTCCTCGTCAAGGAAGGGACGACGTATCGAATCGCCGCGACGAGCGAGGCGCCGGAGATGCTCGCGCTGCATGCGCTTCATCTCGCCGATGGCGGCAACACGGAAGCGGCGCGGCAGTGGCTCAACTGGGCGCGCGATTACGTGCATGGCGGTGAAGATGAGGATCCGGTCGCATCGAATCCGTTTGCCGCGCTCTGGAGCCGCGATCAGCAGGCGTCGACGGTGAGCGAGATTCGTGCGGCATCCGCGGCACTGCTGCCGGTTTCGAAGAAGGCCGCGGAGGTCGCTCTGCCGGTCCTCGTCTCCGAGCGCGCGAAAGCGGCGGAAGAAAAGCAATGGAGAATCGACCAGGCTCTGGCGACTGCATATGCGGAGACGGAGAAGTGGAACGATCTGCTGGCGACCGCCGATCGGTTGCTCGCCAGGCATGAGCGCTCCGACTCCGCCTTCGGCTCTTCGATCAAAGCGCTCCTCAATCTCAATCGAGAGGATGAGGCGAAGGAGCGCGCGAAAGCGCGTCTCGCGAAGAGGGCGAATGATCGAATGGCGCTTCGTACGCTGGGAGAGATCGCAGAGACGCGCGGCGAGTATGCGGATGCGATGGCCTCATTTGCGAAAGTGATCGACACGCCGGATGCGAACGCGAGCGACTACAACAGTCTCGCCTGGGCCGCGGTGTTCGCCGGTGCTGATCTCGACAAGGCGATCGACGATGCGCGCCGCGCCGACGGTCTGCAGCCCGGCAGCTACGCGATCCTCAACACGCTTGCGACCGCGTATGCAGATCATGGCAATTCCGCGGAAGCGCGCCAGACGCTGCTGGAGAGTCTCGACGCCGCGCCTGGCGAAGAGTTGCGCGGTGCGGATTGGTACATCGTCGGACGCATCGCGGAGAACTACGGGATCAATGATGTCGCACGCGATGCGTATCAGCGCATCAAGAAACCGGCGAAGGAGCATGGCTCGCCGTACGAGCTGGCGCAGAAGCGATTGCAGGCGATGAAGAAGTAGGGCGGCGGGCAGACAGCAGGGAGCAGGCAGCGGGCAGCAGACAGTTCGCGGCACCTCCTTGTCGGTTACGATCTTGGATGGGCCCATGACTGAAACCGACACCCCGGAACGCTTCGGCCATTACATCGTGGAAGCAACGCTCGGCCGCGGTGCGATGGGGACGGTCTATCTTGCGCGCGATGAGCGGATCGGGCGGCGCGTCGCGCTCAAGAAGCTGCGCATCGATGGAACGCAGTTCGAGGATTCCGAGGACACGGCGGAGTTCTATATGCGGCTGCAGCGCGAGGCTGAGGTCTGCGGCTCGCTGCAGCATCCGAACATCGTTACACTGTACGACGTCGGCTACGAAGGCGAGCGCATCGCGTACCTGGCGCTCGAATACATCGCGGGTGAAACGCTTCTCGATTTGATCAAGCGGCATCGTCCGGCATCGCTGCCGGTCGATCTTGCGCTGCGCATCGCTGCGGATATTCTGCGTGGTCTTGCCTATGCCCACGGGAGAGGCATCGTTCATCGCGACATCAAGCCGGCGAACATTCTCATCGGCCACGACGGCATCGCGAAGATCGCGGACTTCGGCATCGCGCGTCCTGCGCAATCCTCGATGACCGCGGCTGGCGCGTTGATCGGAACGCCGAATTACATGCCGCCGGAGCAGGTCAAGGGGACGATGGTCACGCCTCGCTCGGACCTCTTCTCCCTCGGCGTGCTGCTGTTCGAGATGGTGACGGGGATGAAGCCGTTCTCCGGCGGAGAGATGGCGTCGATTCTGGAGAAGATCGTGCGGATGCCGACACCGTCCGCCGCGGCGATGAATGCGAACGTGTCGCCGGAGCTCGATGCCGTGATTCAACGGCTCACGGCGAAGTCGCCGGAGCAGCGATTCGCGAGCGCGGCCGAGGCGCTGGAGGCAATCGAACGGCTGCGTGTCCACGCTCCGTCCGCGGCGCAGTCCGAACCGACGCAGCGAATCTCAGGAGAGGGGCGTTCGACGCTGCGCCGGCGCGTGCCAGCTGCAGTGTTCGTCGCCGTCGTCCTTGCGATGATCGCCGCGACCGCGATTCCGGTGTACCTCGTCCGGCGAAGCATCGATGCTACGCAGGGCGTGCAACTGGCACCGTCGCAATTGCAGGAGCTCGCTCAGAAACGAGAAGCGCTTCGCGCTGCCGATAAGCTGTATCGCGATGGCGAGTACCAGAAGAGTCTCGACCAGTACGAGACGTATCTCGCGCGGTATCCCAACAGCGCTGTTGCTCGTGATGGCGCGGAGCGAGCACGCCTCGCCCTTCAGGATGCAAAGCGCGATGCAGCGATGACGCGGCCCAAACAGCAGCCGGAAAAAACGGGTTTGATCCAGGGGATCAAGCGAAGAGTCAAGCGGCTGTTCGGGAAGAAGTGAGCTACAAAAAAAACGCCGCCTTGCGGGCGGCTGG
>CAZKID010000012.1:0-31244 GCA_964552405.1 uncultured Thermoanaerobaculia bacterium | reverse complement strand
CCCCGACGAGATCAACGCAAAGATCGCTCAGGCTGCCGCGCGGCGCAAAGAGATGCAGCGCGCGGCCACATCGCCGAAGCTGCTTGCGGACATGGAAGATCTCCGGGCACAGATAGCCGCAGTGGATGCGGACATCAAGGCACTGCCGAAACCCCAAATGGTCTACGCGGCCGCAAGCTACTTCGACCCAATCGGGACGTTCCGCTTCGCCGCTGAACCGCGCCCCGTGAATCTGCTCAATCGCCGCAACGTCGATGCTCCGGGATTGCCGTCGCAACCGGGCGCTTCGCGATCCTTTTCCCGCGCGCTGCTCGTGATCGGAAATCGCACGCGATCGCCGCACTCCTTTGCGCAGTCGCGTTGCTCTTCCCGGTCATCTCCCTCTCCGACGATCTCAGTGCTGATCGCGACACGTTCGAAGTGCTCGCGGCGGTGCTCGTCGCCTTTGCTCTCGTCATCGGCCTGATTGCAATCGCGCGGGTGAGTGCCCGGTCTCTCGTGCACCCTACCTTCGCGCTCGTCAAACACGCTGATCCCCGCTCTCCGCCAGCGCGCTGAACAGACGGACAAGGTCCGCGCAGCGCCGGCACCCCGACCGGTCTTCTTTCGGTGACAGCTCGTAGCTGTTCTCCGATTTCCTTCCTCCCGATCGGGAGACCGGCGGGATGCGAGCGCTGCTCGGAACCTTCCCGTGACACAGCCGCCCAGCGGCGGCATTCTCGCGAGTTGGCTATCCCCTGAGCCAGCTCCCGGGCTGCGAGAGTGTCGCCACTGGACGGCTGCGTCTCTTTCTTTCGGCTTCGCGGTTTCGCGGGTGCGAGGGCCCGCGGTTCAATGCAAACATGGTTCTCTTACAGCGGACGCCGTCTGTTCGCGGCAGCGTTGCTCGTCATCTTTTCCGGGAGCACTCGTTTCAGTTTCGCCAGTCGGTCTTGTGCTTGCGTCGACCGATCGTCAGTCGCAGATCTTCCGGTGATTGAACTGCGAGCAGAGCACGATCGTGGGTGGCTCGCGATTCTCGTCACCGGCGACGGTGGCTGGCGTGCGATCGATCGCGGCGTCGCTGCCGGACTGAATCTGCGCGGTATTTCCGTCGTGGGTCTCGTGTCGCCGGATTACTTTGCAATTCGCCGCACGCCGGATGAATCGTCCTGCGCGCTGCAAAGGCTCATCACGCATTACTCACTTTCATGGCATGCGCCGCACGTGATGGTGTGCGGCTACTCACGCGGCGCGGGTGTGGTGCCGTTCATGTTCAACCGTCTGCCGGACCACTGGAGGTCGCGCGTCGAACTGCTGGCACTCATCGGCCTCGATCGCACGATCGGCTTCGAGGTCACGCCAGTCAGCCTACTCAGCGATTCGCCCGACGAAGTCCCGGTGCGCGGCGAGGTCGAGAAGGCGAGAGGCCCGCGCATCGTCTGCATTTACGGCAAGCGCGATCACGATTCGCTCTGCCCTGAGCTCGATCCGATGATCGTGACGCGAATCGCGGAGCCTGGAGGGCATCACTTCACCGGCGACTATGATGAGCTTGCGGGCGCGATCTGGCGCGCCTCGCGAGGCAAACGTGCGGCTGCATAACCTGCTCGAACCGGCGCGGCTCATCCGCCACTTCGGACTGACTCCTCCGGAAGGATTCTCCTGTCTGGGGATGGAGCCGCCTGTCTTTCGCGCGCGGTTCGATCTGCTCACGACTCTCGAGCCGCGAGTCCGCAAGCGGATCGACGCCTTGCCACTGGCGCGCTTGTGGCGAAGATCCTTGCGCGTTGCCTCGACGTTTGTCGGGACGACCGTGTCGGAGTACGCGTTGCTGCCTGACGCCGCACCAACCGCCGTTCTGTCGTCGTTGTTGGCAGCGACCGGCGATCTCCTCGTCATCGTCAAAGATCTGCCGGTCGAGGCGGTGCTCGTGGGCGATGCCGCTCTCGCGCAGGCAAACCGGTATGCAGATGCATGCTCGGCAGCAGGCTTCGTACTCGTCGATGGGCAGGCGCTGGCTTACGTACCGATCGACTTCGCTTCGATCGACGAGTTTCTCTCTCGCTTCTCGCATTCGCGGCGAAAGACACTTCGGCGCAAACTCCGCAGCCGGCGCGAGGTCGAGGTCGAAGCGATCGACACGGGGGATGTCCGCTTCGAGGACGAGGCGTTCGTCTCCTCCATCTATGCGCTGTACAGGAATGTCTACGATCAGAGCGAGATCCATTTCGACCTGCTCACGGAGCCGTTTTTCCGCGCCGTGCTTCGCGATCCCGAATGCGGCGGAACGCTCTTCTGCTACCGCGCGGCTGGGCGAATGATCGGTTGGAATCTCTGCTTCGCCAACGATGGAATGTTCATCGACAAGTATGTCGGCTTCGAATATCCCGCCGCGCGCGAATATGACCTGTACGCCGTGAGCTGGTTTCACAATCTGGAGTTCGCGCGCGCGCACGGACATCGCGTCTACGTCGCCGGTTGGACCGATCCCGATGTGAAGCGGCAGCTCGGCGCCCGGTTTACGCCGACGTTGCACGCGGTGAGGATTCGCAATCCGCTGCTCCGATTCATGTTGAAATGTTCGAAGCGCTGGTTCGAGCCGGATCGCCGCTGGTATGCCGATGCCGCGAGCTCTCATCCTTGACTTCGACGGTTCTGTCGCCGGCCTCGATGGCGCGGAAACGATCAGCCTGCGCGACAGGGAAGAGACCATTCGATTCGGCTGCCGCCCTTCGGCGCTGCACGCGCTTCCGGAGCTCGCACCCGCGGCGATCACGTTCATGGGCAGCGGCGACTTTCATCACGTCACTGCCGAGCTGATCGCGAGACTTCGACGTCCGATGCAAGTGCTGGTCGTCGACAACCACCCGGACAACATGCGCTATCCCTTCGGAATCCATTGCGGATCGTGGGTCGCGCACGTTGCACGTCTCCCATTCGTGTCGCGCGTACACGTCGCAGGGATCACTTCTCCCGACGTCGACTCGTGGCACGCACTCGAGAACCACCTTTCACTCCTGCGCGAGGGGAAGGTCGTCTACTGGTGCATCGGCCGCAGCCTTCGAGCGTTACGGACCCTCGGCGTGCGTGACTCCCAGACGTTCGAGACGGTCCCGGAGATGCTGCACGCTTTGAAGCAAGCGGTGACTGCAGATCCCCTTTATCTCTCGATCGACAAGGACGTACTTGCCGAAGAAGTCGTGCAGACGAATTGGGATCAGGGCGTGATGCATTTTCACGAGCTGCAATCGCTGGTTGAGCACGTCAAGGATCGGGTGATCGCCAGCGATGTCGTCGGGGACGTGTCGAGTTACCGCTATCAGAGTCGTCTGAAGCGGCTGCTCAGCGCAATGGATGGACAGCCGGAGATTCCGCCGGAGACATTGGAGTTGTTGCAGGAGGCGCATCGGCTCGTCAATCGCCGGCTGCTCGCGCTGCTCGGGTAGTGGAGAGCGGACGTCTCGCCCGCAGTCGCTGGCCGTCTCGGCCGGCGACTCAACTCGAGCCACGGTCGACGAGCGAGACGCTCGCCGACTGCGGGCGGGACGCCCGCTCTCCATCCGCCGCAATCACGGATGCGATGCGCGCGAACTCCTCCTCGCGTAACCACGGACTATTCGAGACCGTCAGCATGCGCGCAGCGAAGTCGCGAGCGTTGGGAAGGTCGGCAATTGCATCGATGAACAGGCGGCTGACACCGACGCCTTCGGTCCACAGCGCCTGCAGCGCGGCATCGCGCGCCTTCTCGCTCGGCATCATGACCATATAGAACGGCCACGTGCCGCGCGAACCTTCAGGATCTCCGATCGCACGTAGTGTCTCGCTGCGCTTCGCCGCCTGTGCAGTCGTACGTTCGAGAAATTCATGGAGTCGCGGCAGAGCATTCGCACCGACGCGCTGTCGCAGCGTGCTGACTCGATGCACTGGAATCTGTTCGGGTACGTCATCACCGACGGCCTCGATGAGATTTCCCCTGCGCAGTGCATTGCGGAGCGGCATTCCGTAGGCCCAGCGCAACCCGTGCGGACGGTACAGTGCCGTGTATCCCGCAAGCTGGATGATGCGCCGGAGCTCCCACACGAGACGCCGCGGAACGATGCGCGAGTTCGTTTCGCGCAAACGCCGGCGCAGTGCAGCGTCACGCGTCACGAGCACGCCACCTTCGTAGAGCGTCAATCCCTTTCCGACGGCGAGGCTGTAGAACCCGATGTCGCCGATCGTGCCTGCTGGCTGGCCGCGCCACAGCGCGCCGAGCGACTGGGCTGCATCTTCGATGATCCATGCGCCTCGGTGACGTGCAAGCTCGCTCACCGCATCGAGCTCGGCGACGCGGCCGCCGAGGTGCGTGGGAATTACAGCGAGGGTATCGTCACCGACGAGCGTCTCCAACGCTTCTCTCGAAAAATCGAAGTGCTCTTTGCGCACGTCGCACGGGACGACTGTGAGTCCGCAATGGTTGATCGCAGCGGCGACGAGCGGGCAGGTGTAGGCCGGGATCACGACGGATCGACGATTGCTGATCTCTTTCAACGTCGTGAGTGCCACGATCAACGCTGCCGTACCGGAGCATTCGATCTGCACCTCCGGGACATTCAGCAACGCAGCGAGGCCATCGGAGAGTGAAGAGGCAGGCGCCGATACGAAATCGCGCCATCGCAGCGGAAGTCCTGCCGTCGGTGGAACCTCACGCAGCCGCATCGCCGTACTTTGATTCGCTCAGGGCAAGCAGCCCGATGCCGCCGATGATGCAGACCGCGCCGCCGATCTGCACCGCTGTCAGTCGATCGCCAAACAGGGGGATGGAGATGAGCAGCACCGTGACGATCTCGAGATGCGATGCGGCGAATGCGGGACCGACCGGTGCATGTTTGAGCAACGTCATCCAGGCGATGAACGCCGCGAGGTAGCCGCCGATCGCTCCATAGATCCATGGCGAATGTGCCGCCGCAACGACCCATCGCAACTCCGGGACGAATTCGCCGGTCTTGATCGCCGCGAACTTGAAAGCGACCTGAGTCCACGTGTCGATCGCCGCAAGAATTGCAAAACCGATTACGTAGAAACGCGTGCGGCTCACGCGAAACCGCCTGCGAGTGCAAGGCCAATTGCGATGAGGCCAATACCCGCCACGCGCAGCGGATCGAGGCGTTCTCGAAACAGTGCCCGGCCCGCCAGCGTCACGACCACGATGTTGATCGATCCGATCAGCACGGCCAGCGAGAGCGGGATGAGCGAAAGCAGTCCGAACCAGACGAGAAATTCGAGGCAGAAGCAGGTGACGCCGAGCCAGAGCCAGGGAGAGGACAGCATCGCCTTCCATCGCCGCAATTCATCGTCGCCGTCGATGACCGCCACGGACTTGAACGCGAGATGGCCCGCGGTATCGAGGATGATGTTGGCCACCCAGAGGATCTTTGCGAGGTTCGTCACGGTCGCGGGCAGTCTACGGCATCACGCGCGGCGGGCGAGCAGCACGGCATTCGTGCCGCCGAACGCGAACGAGTTCGACATCACACACTCGAGGCCTGCGTGTTTGCGTCCGCGCAGCGGCACGTAATCGAGATCGCACTCCGGATCGGCGACGTCGAGATTTGCCGTGGGCGGCACTTCCTCGCGCGCGAGGGCGAGGATCGAGACCACGAACTCCAATGCGCCGGCGCCGCCGAGGAGATGTCCGTGCATGGACTTCGTGGAGCTGACGGGAATCTTCGCCGCGCGCTCACCGAACACCTGCCGGATCGCACGTGTCTCCGTCGGATCGTTGGCGGCCGTCGCCGTTCCATGCGCGTTCACATAGCCGACGACGTCGCGAGGTGTGCCGCGATCGGCGAGTGCCAGTTCCATCGCGCGCGCCTGTCCTTCGACCGATGGCTTCGTGATGTGCGATGCGTCGTTCGACGAGCCGTAGCCGATGAGCTCCGCATAGATGCGTGCGCCGCGCCGGAGTGCGAGCTCGCGCTCTTCGAGAACGACCATCGCCGCGCCTTCGCCCAGCACGAGGCCCTTACGATTCTTTGCGAAGGGGCGGCACGTCGCTGCCGGATTCTCGCGATCGATCGGCGCCAGCACATGCATCGCGTCCCAGCCTCGGAAGAACGTGTAGGTGAGTGGCGCCTCCGCGCCGCCTCCGATCATGACGTCGGCGTAGCCATGCCGGATCTGGCGATACGCCTCACCGATCGAGACCGAAGACGATGAACAGGCGCAGGAGTAGGTGAGATCCGGACCTCCGAATCCAAACTTGATCGCGATGTGAGCAGGCGATGCGTTACTCATCACCTTGAGCACGGTCATCGGCCGTACGCGTTCCGGGTCTCGTTCGAAGACCTGCAGATGCGTTTCTTCGAGCGCGCCGCTCGAGCCCAATCCCGTTCCGAACGACACACCTGCCCGCGCTCGCTGCGCGTCGTCGAGTTGCAGCGCCGCGTCGTTGAACGCGGCGTTCGCCGCGACGATGGACATCTGTGAGACGCGGTCGAGATTCTCGAGCCGCACCGGGGGAGGAAAATGCGGTGCGGGATCAAAGGATGCCGGAGCGGCGACGTTCGAGTAGCTTGCGTTCGCATCGAAACGCACTTCGCGGATTGCGGACTCGCCGTTCATCAGACGGTCGAACATCGAACCGGGATCACAGCCCTGCGGCGATACGATGCCCAGCCCGGTGACGACGACGCGCCGGTCGGTCATGCGCTCTCGGCCTTTTGCGCCTCGTTCTGCTGGACGAGTCCCTTGATCGTATCGAGGAGCTCCTGAATGGTTGCCGCGCGAATCGCAGCGCCTTCCTGCGGCACGCGGATATCGAACGTCTCCTCCACCTCGAAGAGCACTTCGATCAGGTCGAGTGAGTCGAGCCCGAGACTGTCGAGTGAAGCTTCCGGTTGAATCTTCGCCTCGTCGACGTGGAACTTCTCGGTGAGGATTTGCTTCAGTGTGTCAGCGGTGGATGTCATGCACTAGCTCCAATGCCGGTGCGGCCGCGGGCAGCCGCGCCTCGATGAATGATGAAACGCGATCGGCGACATCGTACTTGCGCCGGTCGAGTGTGAGAACGTGATAGGTGTCGTCGACGAAGAACGTCTCGATATCGGAGGATGCAACGCTGCGTTGGAGGTAACGCGCGTTCTCCAGTGTCGCCATGTCGTCTTCCGTCGCATGAACGACGAGCAGCGGTGCGGTGATGCTGGCGAGCTCTCGCCTCACGGCCTTGATCAGCCGGAACGTCTCCTTGATCGTCACGCCGGGAAATTCCGAGTAGCCGTACTTCTCGGGCATCTGCGCGGCGTCGTTGGCATAGACCGCGGCGATGATGTTGCGCAGCCGTTCATCCTTGATGCCGAACGGCGGCGGCTCATGCCACGAGTAGAAGTAGCGGATCGGCGTGTACATCGCGATCGGCAGCAGAAAACGCTGGCGGAAGCGAGGCACGTTCCATCCGTCATAGAAGAAGGTGGCGGAGAGTGTTGCGACGCCGGCAACGTCTTCATGATGACGAGCTGCCAGCCGCAGCGCCAGCAGCGCACCCATCGAGAGGCCGCCGACGAAGACGGTACTGCATTGCTCGCGTAACTCCATGAGCGACTGCTCGAGCGTCGCGTACCAGTCGGTCCAGCGCGTCTTCTTCAACTCGCCGAGGGTCGCGCAGTGTCCGGCAAGTGCCGGACAAGACACGGTGAAGCCGCTGCTCGCGAGTTTGCGGATCAGCGGCTTCATCTCGGTCGGCGCACCCGTGATGCCATGCGACAGCAGGACTCCGGTTTCGCCCCCTTGCTCGAAGATGTCGTAGCGATTGGCCATCAGCAGGCACCGCACCGCTGGAGCAGCGATTCGAACAGTGCGAGTCCAAGATCGATCTCGTCGTTCGTGATCTCGAGCGAAGGGGCAAGCGTGAAGACGTTCTTGTAGTAGCCGCCTACATCGAGCACGAGGCCATACTGCTTTCCCTGCAACTCGATGTCGCCCTTCAGCCCTTCGTCGAAGATCGCGTTCGTCAGCTCCTTGTTCGGCGTGAAGCCGTCCTCTTTGCACATCTCGATGCGCATCGCGAGGCCGAGTCCGTCGACATGTCCGATCATCTTCCACCGCGACTTCAGATCCTGCAGCCGCGCGAGGAAATACGCACCCTTCTCCATCACAGAGCTCTCGTAATCGGACTCACTGAGCATTCGCATGACTTCGAGTGCGGTCGCGGTGCCGAGCGTGTTCGACGAGAACGTCGAGTGCGTCGATCCCGGCGGGAAGACGCTGGGCGAGATCAGATCTTCGCGCGCCCAGATGCCTGACAACGGGTTCAAGCCATTCGTGAGTGCCTTGCCGAAGACGACGACGTCCGGCTGCAATCCGAAGTGCTCGAACGACCAGAATTTTCCGGTGCGGTAGAGCCCCATCTGAATCTCATCGACGACGATGAGGATTCCGCGCTCGTGCAGAATGCGCGTCAGCTCTTCGAAGTAACCATCGGGTGGGATGACGTAGCCGCCGGTTCCCTGAATCGGCTCGATGTAAAACGCGGCGAACTCCGACTGCGAGGCCTTGCTGTCCCACACGGAGTGGTATTCGGTGTCGAAGAGCTTCTCGAACTGCTTCACGCAGAAGAGCTCGCAGGTCTCTCGCGTCTTTTCATACGGGCAACGGAAGCAGTAGGGGAATGGGATGAACTGCGCGCGGTCGGAGAAGTGTCCGAAGCGCCGGCGATAGCGATAGCTCGAGGTAATGGCCGACGCGCCGAGCGTGCGGCCGTGATAGCCGCCCATGAACGCGAAATTCAGGCTTCTGCCGGTCGCGTTGCGCACGAGCTTGAGCGAGTCCTCGACCGCCTGCGCTCCGCCGACGTTGAAATGCACGCGGCCTTTGACGCCGGTGCGCTTCTCCATCACGTTGCACAACGCCTCGGCCAGCTCCACTTTCTCGCGATGCAGGTACTGACAGGCAAGCTGCGGCAGCGTGTCGATCTGCCGCTTCAGCGCCTCGTTGATCCGCTTGTTGCCATATCCGAAGTTGACGGCCGAATACCACATCTGCAAATCGAGATAGGACGTGCCGTTCTCGTCGAAGAGGTAGCTGCCTTCGCTGCGCTCGAAAATTTTCGGTGGATCGGCGTAATGGACCGTGTCGCCGTACGAGCAGTACTCGCTGTCTTTTTGGAGCAGCTCCTCGGTTGATGCAGATGGGATCAGTGGCTCAAGGGAAGCCTCGGGGTTGAACGTAATCGTCATTCCATCTCCGGCACTTAGATTCTGGGCTTGGACGTTTCATGAAACCCGGTCCCCTGAGACCGGCTGCGCATGTTACTGAGTAAGTGCCGGTTCCGAAGAAAATCCTTCGTGCCGTTTCCCTCCGGTCCAGCGGGCGACGCAGTATGATCGCCGGGTGATGCCAGCGCGGGCTCTCGTTGCTCTCGCTCTCGCACTGCATTCGCTCTCCGGGCTGAGGCTGGACGAGGCGATCTCTCTCTTGCAACGCGAGGGGTTGCCTGCCGTCATCTACACGAGCGCACTCGTGCATCCGGACATGCGTGTGCAGCAGGAGCCTCCCGTTTCCGCGTCGCCGAGGAAGCGGCTGGAGGCGATCCTCGGGCCGTTCGGCTTGCGGGTCGTCGAGGGTGCGCATCACGAACTGCTGGTGGTCCCCGCTCCGAAGCCTGAGAGGGAGCCTCCATCATCGCCTCCGCCGCGGCCGCACTTCAGCGAAGAGATCGTCGTGATGCCGAGTCACGTTCGGATCATGAACGAACCCTCGGGAGAAGAATCACTCTCTCGGGAAGATCTCAATCGCATTCCGAATCCCGTCGAAGATGTTGCGCGGTCGGTGCAGATTCTGCCGGGCGTTGAGGGCAATGACGTGTCGGCAACCGTCAACGTGCGCGGCAGCGCTGCGGACGAAACGGTGATCGCGCTCGACGGCCTGGAGCTCAGCGAGCCGTTTCACCTGAAGGACTTCTTCAACATCTTCTCTTCGCTCGACTCGGCTGCGGTGGCACGCGCCGATCTGATGACGGGCGGCTTTCCCGTCGAATGGGGTGACCGGATCGGCGGCGTCATCGACATGAGCCTGCTCACTCCCTCCAACGAGGAGAACACGATCTCGGCCGGCACGATGAATGGCCGGCTTACGACCTCGGGTGTATCCACCGATCAAAAGACGAAGTGGCTGGTATCGGCCCGTGCCTGGTATCCCGATGTCATCCTCAACCTCGATACGAAGCCGTCGGAGCTCATCAGCACCGACTGCTACGACCTGCTCGGGAAAGTGGAACACCGCATCGGGCGCACGAATCTCTCTTTCTCGTTTCTGGGTGCCTACGACAATCTCTCGTACCGCAACGAGAAATCGGACGAGCTGGATCGAAGTGCAGCGGAAGAGGACAGTGTGCACCTGTGGCTGACGGCGAATACCGATTGGAGCGACGCGCTCTCCGTTCGCAACATCGTTGCGGTTGGCCGCCTCTCGCGCGATCGGACGGGAAGTATCACGAGATCGGACGCGCTGCAGATCAGCGATGCACGATCGTTCAATTTCGTGGAAGTGAAGGAGGATTGGCGCGCGACTCTGCCATTGCTTCAGCAATTGAAATTCGGGTTCGACGCCAAGACGACGGACGCTCGATACGACTACACACGAGAGTCGGGGAACCGGACCCGCGTAGACACTCATCTCCGTCCGCATGAGGAGTCTCTTGGACTGTATGTTTCAGATCGTGTTGCGTTGTCCGAGCGAGTGATCGTGGAAGGAGGCGTGCGATGGGACCGGCAGTCGCTGGGCGGCCATGAAGAACTCAGTCCGCGAATCAGCGTGCTCTGGGCGATGACGCCGGATTCCGACTTTCGCGCCGGCTGGGGGCGTTACGCGCAGTCGCAACGCCTCAACGAGTTGCAGGTGGAGGATGGAGTCACGACAGTAGCTTCGCCGGAGACGGTCCAGCATCGAACGATCAGCTTCGAGCATCGCGTCAACAAGAAGCTTTCATTGCGGATTGAAGCGTTCGACAAGCCGATGCTCCATGTTCGTCCGCGATACGAAAACATGCTGAATCCGATCGATGTATTTCCGGAGGCTCAGGATGATCGCGTGCTCGTCGCGCCGGCGCGGAGCCGCGCGAAGGGAGTCGAGCTCCGTCTCACTGGAAGTGCGACGCCTGGCACCAGTTGGTGGATGGCCTTTGCGCACTCACGCGCAATCGACACGATCGGCGGCCGCGAGGTTCCGCGCAGCTGGGACGAGCCGAATTCCGTCGCCGGCGGATTCAATACGAGCCTCGCGGGCGGATGGAACGCCGGAGTCGCCGCGACGTGGCACACCGGGCGGCCGACGACGCCAATCAACGCAGAAGTGCTCGGCGACGGAACGCTGCGACTGGTGCAGGGAGCGAGAAACAGCGGACGGCTTCCGACATGGTTTCGAGCCGACGCACGCTTGGCGCGTTCGATCGCAATGCGCCGCGGCGTCCTGGCCCTTTCGTTCGACGTCATCAATCTGACGAATCACAACAATGTTTGCTGCATCACGGATGTGGCGGCATATCTCCGAAGTGATGGAACGCCGGGTGTGCATCGCGAGGAGCGCTCACCTGTTCCGATTTTCCCCGCGTTCTCAGCGGCCTGGAAATTCTGAGCTCGCCGCGAAGGATTTTCGCCCCTTCCGGCACTCACCGTATTGAGGATGACCGACGATCGCGAATTGGTGCGCTCTCTTCTCCGCGGCGACGAAGCCGCGTTCGATCAGTTTGTCGCCGACTTCTATCCAAGGCTTTATCGGTTCGCCTATCGCCGTCTCGACGGGAATCCCGATCTTGCACTGGACATCGTGCAGACGGTGTTCGAGAAAGTGATTCCGCGCCTCGCATCGTGGCGGGGCGAAGCGCCGCTTTTCTCGTGGATGTGCGGTTTCGCGCGCTTCGCGATCGCTGCCGTGCGGAAGAACGCGTTGCCGGAAGTCGCAGACGACGATCCGAACATTCGTGCAGTGCTCGAGTCGTTGCCGGCACTCGAAGACACTCCGGACCGTGAGCACGAACGGAAAGAGCTCGGACGTGCGGTCCGGATCGTGCTCGATCATCTGCCGCGGCACTACGCCTCGGCCCTCGAGTGGAAGTACGTGAGTGGTTTGAGTGTGCAGGAAATCGCCGGCCGGCTGGCGATGACACCGAAGGCCGCGGAGTCACTTCTGACTCGCGCGAGGGATGCGTTCCGGGATGCGTTCACGGAACTGGCAGAGAGGACATCGTGATGTCTGAAGATCAAACCATCGAACGGCTGTTGCGCCTGGCCGCGAGCTCCGAACTGCCGCCCGGAGGCGAAGAACGCATTCGTGCTGCAGTGCGCCCGTTGTGGAAACAGCAGGTGCGGAGACGCTCGATTCGCCGGGGGCTGACCTTTGGAATGTTCGCGGCAGCTGCTGCCGTCGCGCTGTTCTTCGTCATCGAGATGCCGCGCATGTCCGAGCCCGTCGTCCCGGCGACAGCTGTCGCAACGGTCGAGCTTTCACGTGGTCCGCTCGATCCGGCGTTCCGTCAGGGGAAGGTCTTCCCCGGTGCATGGCTGCATACCTCACCATCCAGTCGAGTGTCGCTTCGCATCATCGACGGTCCGTCGTTGAGGATCGACAACGACACGACTCTCCGCCTCGCGTCGAATCGCATCGTCGAACTGCGCCGAGGCGCGGTGTACATCGAGTCGGGCGGCGCGGGAAACGCGGTCGAAGTACGTACGCCTTTCGGCAGCGTGCGCGACATCGGCACACGGTTCGAGGTGCGCGTGCAGAGCGGACTCACGGTCCGCGTGCGCGAGGGGAGCGTCGATCTCTCGACGAAAACGAATCGCGTGCGTGTGATGTCGGGATTCGAGTCGAACGTTGCGGCCGATGGTGTTCCGGCGACCGCGTCGCTCAGAAGCGAGGAAGAGAGTTGGACGGCAGCGATTGCTCCGCCGTTCGCAATCGAGGGCCAGTCGATGGCGGCTCTGCTCGAGTACTGCTCGCGTGAGAGCGGCTTGCCGCTGCGTTACGACGAGGGCGTGGAACGTGTTGCGCGCGCGACATTGCTGCACGGTTCCATGAGCGAGCAATCACCCGTCGACACGGCCGCAGAGATCGCACCGACGGCAGGTTTGCGCGTAACGCCTTCGAATGGCGCGCTCGTCGTCAGCCGGCTTGCGCCGTAGGGACTCCTCCGTTCCAGCCGCGAACGACTTCGAGCACGTCACGAAAGCTCTCGAACGGCGAGTGCCGGATATTCTCTTCCTGACAGAAGCGAAGCAGTGAGCCGCGTGCAAAGACGTAGTCCGCATTGCGCGCGAGACAGAGATCCGAGCGGCCGTCGCCAACGAGGATGATCCTCGATCCCGCTCCGTCATTGAGCGAACGAGCGACGGAACACTTGCACACGCCGCTGCCAACCTTGCAATCGGGCGCGGAGTGAGGAAACGACAGCTCGAGTCCGCCGGGGCGGAAGCCGAGGCAATTGGAGTAGATGGGGAGGGGCGGCTCGATCGTACGTAAGGCGTGCCGGATCGGGTAGTCGAGGCCGTCGCTGACGACGGCGACGCGAGCGATCGTGCGCGCGTATTCGATGAACTCCGCGAACGTCGGATCGATGCCGACGCCGTGCAGAAACTCGAGCAGCGAAGCTTCATCGCCGCGCACGAGCGCGATCTGCGCACTCATGCACTGCCGCGAGTCGATCTCGCCGCGTACCCAATGTTGCTCGATCGCTTCCCACTCGGGCAGCGCGAAGCGTTCCAGCAGCGCATCGACCGTGTCGCGAGGCGCAATCGTTCCGTCGAAATCAAGAATGAAGAGCATGGTGGTGAGTAGCGAGTGACGAGTAGCGAGTAGCGAGTGACGAGTAGCGAGTTGCGAGTAGCGAGTAGCGAGTTGCGAGTAGCGAGTTGCGAGTAGCGAGTGCCGAGTGCGAAGGCCCCACTCGTCACTCGTAACTCGTCACTCGTCACTCATCACTCGTCACTCTAGTCTAGTGCTATCTTGCGTTCACGTTCCTCGCGATTCTCCTTTCCGCGATTCTCGAGACGCCCGCGCCGATGCGCGTCGGGCGCGTCACGATTGACACGCAGCAGGTCTTCACAGATGGCGGCGGCGCGTTCTATCGCGCCGTCAACCGGCTGCACGCGCAGACCCGCGCCGCCGTGATTCGTCGATTCCTTCTGTTTCATGAGGGTGACGTGTTCGATCCCGTGCTCCTCGCGGAGACGGAACGCAATCTCCGGCTCTTGGACTCGCTCGAGAGCGTTTCGGTTACGGCCTCCGCGCCACACGGCGGCATCGTCGACATCCTCGTCACGACCTCGGATGCATGGACGACCGATGTGACCGGCGATTTTTCGAACGAGGGCGGGCGTTCGACCTTCACTGTCGATGTTTCACAGAAGAATCTTTTCGGCGGAGGGGAGTCGCTCGAACTGCTCGTCGATCGAGATGTGGAGCGCAAGACGAAGGCGATCGAGTACCGCGACCCCGCGGTGTTCGGAGCGTACTGGAACCTCGATACGATGTTCGCGAACAATTCGGATGGAGCCGAACAGCGCATCTCCATCGAGCGTCCGCACTTCTCGTACACGACTGGGTGGACCGCGGCCCTTGCGGCCGATCACCTTCAGCGCATCGAGCGCCTTTACGAAGACGGCAGCATCCTGGCGTCGTTCCGCCAGCGTCATCGCGCGCTTGCTCTCTCCGGCTCGTACGCGATTCGTAACGAAGTGCAGCGAACGGACAGCATCATCGCGGGGATCGACCTCACCGATGACGAGTTCGCGCGCGTGACGGGCGCGATCGTGCCCGACGCGCGTCATCTTCACTTCTTCGATGCGGGATGGGAATCGACAGGCTTCTCGCAGCGGAGTCTCGACTACGTCGACGACTCACGAGTTCAGGACTTCGACCTGGGACATCGATTGTCGCTGCACGGCGCGCTTTCGAGCGAGACGTGGCGCGTGCGGGCCTCAGCGGGTGACGGTGTCGCGTTCGGCGCGCGATCGTTTCTCGTTGGGCGAATTACAGGATCGATGCGCGGAGATGGCAACCGGATCGTGTCGGCGGATGGGCGCGCGATCAGTCGTTTCGGAATTTCCTATCCTGAAACGGTCGTCGCGCGTGTACGTGCCGATTTCGGCTGGCGGCTCGATCGTGATGTGCAGTTCTTTGCCGACGGCCGCAATGGGCTGCGCGCGTATCCCGACTTCGCATTTGAAGGCAATCGACGCGTCGTGGCGAACGTCGAATACCGCGCCTACCTCGGCCGCGATCTGCTGCAGCTCTTTTCGCCTGGAGTTGCCGCCTTTGCAGATGCCGGTTTCGCAGGTGCTGCGCGGGTGAAGAGCGACTTCGGTGTCGGGTTCAGAATCGGGATCCCGCGCTACGACGCCGCGCTCATCCGCATCGACTATGCGTACGCGCCGCAGCGGCATCGCGGAGTGCTGAGCATTTCCACCATGCAGGCGTTTTGATGTTTTAGTTTATCCCGAGCGCAGCGAGGGATCATCGGCTACACCGCGCGACACGAAACCACAGGCGGTCATACGTGCCTCGCCTGTGGCCTCGAGCGATCCGGTGTAGCCGATGATCCCTCGCTATCGCTCGGGATGAACTGCAAGAGTCATCTTCGGCACCGACAGCAGGAACCCCGACGGATACATCTCGAAGCCGTCGACATTGCTCCGCATGATCGCGACATTGTCGCGGTGATACAGAGAGATGTACGGCAGCTCCGTCGCGAGAATCTTCTGCACTTCGTCGTATGCCTCTTTCCGTTTCGCACGATCGAACGTCGAGCGGCCCTGCTCGATCAACTGATCGACGCGCGGGTTCACGTAGTAGCCGCGGTTCTGTCCGTTCGGCGCGAGACTCTTCGAGTGGAAGATCGTGTAGTAGAAGTCGGGATCGGAGATTCCTGCGCGCCGCAGCGAGAACATCTGGAAGCGCCCGTTCTTCACGTCGTCCATGAACGTGCCGAACTCGTTCGATTGAATCTGCAGATCGATGCCGACGTCCTTCAGCATCTGCTGGATCATCTCCGCCTGCTGATTCGCCTCGGCATCGGTCGAAGTCTTGAAGAGCAGTTTGAAGCGGGCCGCATTCCCTTTCTGCGGATAGCCAGCGGCATCGAGCATCTGCTTTGCCTTCGCAGGATCGAAATCGTAGCTCGGCAGATTCTCCGTGCGCGCCCAGTGTCCCGGCGGAAACATCGTGTCGGTCACCGCGCCATAGCCGTGCAGGAGATCGCGCACGATCCGATTGCGATCGATCGCGTGCGCGATGGCCTCGCGCACGTCGCGCTTCGCCAGAATCGGATCCTTCAAGTTGAAGCAGATGTACTGATACGCGCCGCCATGCGCGGTCATGACTTTGAAATTCGAGTCCTTCTTGAACTGCTCGACCTGGTCGTAGGGAATCGAGTTGATCTCGAAGTTCACCGAGCCTTTGCGCAGTTCGAGTACGCGAGTCGTCGCATCGGGAATGATGCGCACGACGACGTTCGGGATCTTCGGCGTTCCGCCGATCCACTGATCGAACGCCTTCAGCGTCACTTTCTCATCCGGCTTGAACTCGGTGACGCGATACGCGCCGGCGAGAATGGGCAAGCGCTTGAACGCTTCCGCATCGGCGCCCTGCGGCACCGCGAGAAACGGGAAATTGTCGAAGATGCCGGCATTCGGCTCCTTCAACTTCACGATGAACGTGTGATCGTCCGGTGCATCGAACGATGCGACCGCCGAGTAGCCTGAGCGCTTCGGACTGTTGAAGCTCTCCGGCATCATCGAGTCGAATGTGTACTTGATGTCCTTTGCGGTGACGGGACGTCCATCCTGGAACTTCGCGTTCGGTTTGAGATGAAAGACGATCGTCTTGTCGTCGGGCGTCTCCCATTTCTCTGCCAGGTCCGCGGTGAAATCCCCCGTCGGAGTCAGCTTGATGAGACCGCTCGCCGCCAGATCCCAGATGCGGCCGTCATACGCATTCGTCCCGACGCGCGGATCGAGATTCGCGGGTGAGCCGTCGAACGCGATGACCAGCGTGTCCCTGGATACGGCACTCCCGCCGCCCGATTTCTTCTCGCCACCGCAGGCGGCGAGCAACGACATTGCACAAAGAAAGACAAGCACTTCACGTTTCATGTGTTCCTCATCGTACAAGTATGATGCCGCCGCATGTGCTCGCCCTCTATCCGCTTGTTGACAACGGCTTTAATCCTGTCGCTCACCATCTCGATCTTCGGCGCTCCGCAGAAGGTCATCGTCCTCGGCTTTGACGGCGTCGACGCGCGCTATACGCAGAAGTGGATGGACGAGGGGAAGCTGCCGAACATGGCGCGCCTTCGTGCGAACGGCACGTTTCGCCCGCTGCTGCCGACGACTCCGGCACAGACGCCGGTCTCATGGTCGACCTTCTCGACCGGGATCGATCCAGGGCGCACCGGCATCTTCGATTTTCTCCGCCGCGATCCGAAAACCTATCTTCCCGTTTTCGCAGCCTTCGATGAAACGAAAGAGCCGTTTCTCCTCGGCTCGAAGAATCCGATCGCAGCGGCCGCCCTCGTCTTCCTGCTGCTTGCGTTGTTCGCGATTCCGATCAAACGCGCGCGAATCATCGTTCTCATCATCGCTGTCATCGCCGCCGCCGGAGCATTCGTCGGCGCGAAACGCTATCTGCCGGAAACCCGCCCCGGCGTCATCAATCGCCGTCAGGGCATTCCGTTCTGGGAAGTCGCGGCGAGTGCGGGGAAAAAGACGATGATCGTGCACGTGCCGGTCACGTTTCCCGCGACCGACTTCCACGACGGCTATCTCCTCTCCGGCCTCGGCGTTCCCGATGTGTCCGGCCGCGTCGGCAAGCCGTTCTTCTTCACCTCGGAGCTCGACTTCCATCGCACCGGCGCGAACGAGTTCTCGATCGAAGTGGTGCAGCTCATCGACAACAAAGGTGTGATCCCGACGGAGATCCAGGGACCGCCCAACAAACTGTTCAAGGATCCGCCGTACATCAAGATTCCGATGACGATCACGGTTGCGCAGGATCGTCAGTCGATCACGATCGAGGAGAGCGGACAGAAGCTGACGATGAAACCGGGCGACTGGAGCGGCTGGACCGATTTCGTCTTTCCGTTCAATCCGCTCATCAAGCTGCGCGGCGTCAGCCGCTTTCATCTGATCAGCATCGCTCCGGAGATCAAGCTCTATCTATCTCCGATCAATTTCGATCCGCGCAATCTTCCGCCCGGCTTCCGCATCTCGACGCCTGGGAAGTGGGCGCCGGAGCTCGTGAACAAATACGGCTTGTACAAGACCCTCGGCTGGCAGATCGACACCTGGGCGATTTCCGAAGGGTTCGCGGATGAGCAGATGTTCTGGGACGACATGAATTTCACCGTCGCACAGAACAGGAAGATGTTCGACTCGTTCCTCGACGGCGACAAGGATCTGATGGTCCAGTGCTTCGAGTTTCCCGATCGCGTCGGGCATGTGTTCTGGCGCCTGATGGATCCGCAGCATCCCGCGTACGACGCCGCGCTCGCCGCGAAGTGGAGCGATGCGCTCCTGCGCGCGTATCAGTTGATGGACGGCATCGTCGGCGACGCGATGACTGCCGCGGAAAAACACAACGCGACGCTCATCGTGCTCAGCGATCACGGCTTCGCATCATTCCGCAAGTCGGTGAACTATGACACGTGGCTCGTGATGAACGGCTACATGGTGCTCAAGAGCGGCGTGCAGGTGAAAGAGCGCAACGTCGAGATGCTGTTCGATCAGGGCCAGTTCTGGGAGAACGTCGACTGGTCGAAGACGCGCGCGTATGCGATGGGACTCGGCGAGTTGTACATCAACACGAAGGGACGCGAGTCGCAAGGCATCGTGAATCCGGGAGCGGAGGCCGAGGCGCTGAAGAAGGAGCTGAAGGAGCGGCTCGTGCAGTTCACCGATCCGGAGAACGGCGAGCATCCCGTGCGGCGCGTCATCGCGCGCGAAGAGGTCTACAAAAAGTTCGACCCGAACATGATTCCCGATCTCTTCATCACGAACAACGATGGCTATCGCGTGTCGTGGCAGACGTCATTGGGAGGGATCCCGAAGAATCTCCTCGAGCCGAACAAACAGGTCTGGAGCGGCGATCACTGCTCGGTCGATCCCGAGATCGTGAAGGGCATCTTCTTCATGAATCGGAAGGTGGCGACCGATCGTGCGCCATACATCGCGGATGTGTATCCGACGGTGCTGGGGACGCTGGGCGTGAAGCCGCCGTACGAGCTCGACGGCGTAGAATTGAAGTAGTGATCGATCCTGACAAAGTGCTCGAGATCGTCCAGGCGTTCAACCGCGAAGGTGTGGAGTACAAGATCTTTGGCGGGATGGCGGTCAACTTCCAGGGTCTCGGTCGAAGCACGGAAGATGTCGATTTCTTCGTTGCACCATCTCCGGAGAACGTTGCACGGATCAAGCGTGCACTGCGTTCCATCTGGGACGATCCGAACATCGATGAGATTCAGGATGACGACATGATCGGGGATTATCCGAGCGTCAACTATAACCCTCCGGATGCGGAGTATTGGATCGATATCGTGTCGCGTCTGGGCGAGGCATTTGCGTATGCGGAGCTGCCGTCTCAGATCGTCGAAATCAGGGGCGTGCCTGTGAGTGTTGTCACGCCACAGACTCTCTATGAGATGAAGAAAGATACAGTTCGCTACAAAGACAAGATCGACGCCGCGGCGCTGCGCGAGCTGTACGACCTCGAGGACTAGGGAATGCCAGTTCGCAAGTTTCGAACGATCGAGGAGATGAACGAGTTCGAACGCCAGCGCTGGCGGAATGCCTCTCCTGAGCAACGCACGGGGCGAATCTTCGCGATTCATGAGCTCGCGCACGGGACGATCCCGCCTTTGAACCTCCCGAAAGGCGTGCACAAGTTCCGCTCGATCGAAGAAATGAACGCCTTCAAGGACCGCTACGAACAGGAGCGTGCCGGCCGGCTCCGCGCCGAGCGCGAGAAGAAGTAGCGGTCTGATATTCTTCGGCGCGCTTTAGCGCGCCTCATGGACTACAAAAGACTCCTCACCAAAGTCGAACGGACCCTCGAACAGATCGAGTCTGCCGAGACGACACGTTTCACGATCGCCTCCATTGCAGAGACGATCGCCCTCAACTTCCGCGACGAGCTCGGGATCACGGGCGGCCGCATCTACGAGTTCACGCCGGATGACAACTGCTATGTGCTGGTCGCGCGGTTTGGCGAGTCGCATCGCAACGCGTCGCTGGGGATCACGGTCTCCAAAGAGTACAAGCCCGTCGAGATGGTGGTCGAGAACGGGATCATCCTCATTGATGCCGATGATCCTGGCACCGATCCCGTCCCCGAGAACCGTCTTGGGGCCCGCCGTTTCGCGGCGATCTCCGCGGGAGATGACAACTACATCATCGCCTTCGATGTCGCGCCCGATCTCGGTCCGCAGGCGATTCTCTTCTCGCTGAATCTGATTCGTTACACGGTCAACCAACGATTGCGTGCGGAGCGATTCGAATCGCTGATCGTCGAGGCGCAGCGCATCCAGCAGTCGATCCTGCCGTCGCGTGTGCCGCAGTACGCTGGCTTCGACATCTGGGGACGCACGGTGCCGGCGGAGATCGTGAGCGGCGACTTCTACGACTTCATTCCGATCTCCGACTCGATCCTCGGGCTCGCCATCGCCGACGGTTCGGGCCACGGTTTGCCGGCCGCACTCGTCGTGCGCGACATCTACATGGGACTGCGCATGGCGACGGACCGCGACTTCAAAATCGTTCGCACGATGGAGAAGCTGAATCACATCATCCATCGCAGCCGGCTCACCACGAAGTTCGTGTCGCTCTTCTACGGAGAGCTCGAGACCGGCGGCATCCTGATCTACTCGAATGCGGGTCATAACTACCCGTTCCTGTTGAAAGGGAATCAGATCGACCTTCTGAAGAACGGCGGTCCCGTCCTCGGGCCGACGCCCGATGCGACGTACACGCGCGGCTTTGCGAAGCTCGATCCGGGCGATCTGCTCTGTCTCTATTCCGACGGAATCGTCGAGGCGCACGATCGTCACGATCGCGAATTCGGTCTCGATCGCCTGCAGCGCATCGTGAAACAGAACCGCACGCGAACCTCACAGGAGATCGCGCAGGAAGTGCTCGCGAAGGTTGCGAAGTGGGGGAGAGAAGGGGAGGACGATCGCACGGTCGTCATCGTGAAGGCGATCGCGAATGGCTGATGCCCTCTGGTTCAACGGCCGCTTCACGACGACGGCCGAGCGCGTGATCGGTGTCGAAGATCGCGGCCTGCAATTCGGCGATGCCGTCTACGAGGTCTTCAAGTTCACACAGCACGAGCCGGCGTTCCTCGCCGAGCACTATCGCCGGCTGGAACGCGGACTGCGCGAGATCGAGATCCGAAATCCATGGCGTGATGAGGACAGCTTCCGCGACACGATGCGAGAGCTGCTCGAGCGTACGCAGTTCGATGACGGCATCGTCTACATTCAGGTGACGCGCGGCGAAGAAGAGCGCGCGCATTTCTGGGGCGAGAGTCTGACCCCGACCGCAATCGCCTACTCGCGCCGCTACAAGTTCCCCGATGCAGCGCCCAAGGATCGCGGGATCAAAGTGATTACCGCGCAGGACCTGCGCTGGAATCAGTGTCAGGTCAAGTCGGTCAATCTGCTCGCCAATGCGCTGGCAAAGAAGAAGGCGCAGCGCGCGGGGGCAGACGAAGCGATCCTGCTCGAAGATCATGTCGTACGTGAAGGCGCCAGCTCCAGTTTTTTCGCAGTGATCGATGGCCGCGTGATCACCCATCCCCTCGACGAGCACGTGCTGCCGGGAGTCGTGCGCGATCGCGTGATCGATCTCGCGATCGGTGCACACATCCGCGTCGACGAGCGTCCGCTCCGCGAGGCGGAGCTCTTCAGTCTCGACGAGGCTTTCATCACGAGCACGACGCAGGGGGTGATGCCCATCTCCGAGATCGACGGACGCATCATCGGCAACAGCCGTCGCGGCGAAGTGACCACCAGGCTTCAGCAGCGCTTCGATGCGCTCGAGCTCAATGCCCGTGGCTTCGCAGGTTCTTCACGCTCGTCGTAAGGAACCAGCAGCTGGCGGCGCCGCAAGCGACGAGAACGATCTCCAGCAGCATCTCGTCCTTCGCCGCGGAGTAGAGCATGACTCCGGTGAGGATTAAGGAGCTGAGAAGACAAAGAGCGCCGAGGCTGCCGAGAACGAGGTTGCCGAACCGGGATCGAATCAGCACGTGGTAGGACATGATTTTGCGGGAGATGCAAATGTCGAACCTGGTTGCCGCCGCGGGGCGCGACAGTCGCGCCGGTTGCGCGGGCTCGCGGTAGGGTTCTCCAGGTTTGCACCGCGAGCCCGCGCAACCACGTCCCCGCAGGCGCTAATCCCCCGAGATGATGTCTCCGATGATGTTGCCCGCGATGCCGCCGAGTCCCTTCGATTCATCGCGCCGCGAGCCTACCGCCGCCGCGATCCGATTCGCGAGCCGGCTGAAGGGAAGCGTCTGCAGCACGACGTGTCCCGGTCCCGTGAGTGTCGCGTAGAAGAGGCCTTCGCCGCCGAATAGCGCGTTGCGGAATCCGCCGACGAACTGAATGTCGTAAGTCACAGTGTCTGCCATCGATACGATGCAGCCGGTATCCACGCGCAGGTGTTCCCCTGCGCCGAGATCGAACTCCAGCATGTTTCCTCCGGCATGGAGGAAGACGAGACCCTGACCGGTGATCTTCTGCAGGATGAAACCCTCGCCGCCGAACAGACCTGCCCCGAACTTCTTCGTGAACGCGATCGAAAGGTCGACGTTGCCGATTGCACAGAGGAACGCATTGCGTTCGGCAAGAATCGTGTTGCCATTCAACTGGAGCGGAAAGATTTTCCCGGCGATCGGGTTCGCGAGTGCCATCTTGGCGTTCGGTCCCACGGCGCGGAAGCAGCTCATGAAGAGCGACTCGCCGGCGAGGAACTTCCGCATCAGTCCCTTCATCAGGCCGCCCTGCATCTTCGCCTGCAGGTCGATGCCCTGGCCGATGTAGAGCATCGCGCCTGCTTCCGCGTACAACTCCTCGTTCGGCGCGAGCTCGAGAGTCAGCGCCTGCATCACATCACCGACGATCTTGTATTGCATGCAGGAAGTGTAGGACAGGCGCGGGTCGCCTGTCCTACAGGGGGTTCTACTATCCGGCGCGTGCGATCTCTTCAGTCTTGTTCCAGTCGACGTAGGAGCCGTCATAAAGCGCTGGATGGAATCCGAGATAGCGGAGGGCGAAGTAATTCATCGATGCCTCCATGCCGGTCCGGCAGTAGAGGACGATCTTCTGGTTTTCGTCCGTGACGTTGAACGACGCATAGATTGCCTGCAGATCATCGGCCTGCCGGATCAAGTGCGCCCCCTCCTTCACGGCGATGTTCGATTGCCAGGGGATGCACTCCGCCCCGGGGATGTGGCCCGCTCGTTTCACTTCGGCCCCTTTCTTGTGACCGAGAAAGTAACGGGTGTTGCGCGCATCAATGATTGTGAACGGTGACCCTGACTCGCGCAGTGCTTTCAGTTGACCTTTTGTCAGCAGCATGTGCTGCTGCGGTCTTGCCGTGAACTCGCTCTCTTTCACGGCGGGAATGGCCGTCACCATCGCTCGGCGCTCGTTACGCCATTGAGCGTTCCCTCCATTGAGCAGCGAGACATGGCCGCCCCAACCGAGATAGTCCAGTGTGAAAAAAGCGCGCGCCGCGAGCAGAGGATCATCGCTCGTCAGAATGATGCGTTCCGTGTCGCGCAGACCGGCGTGGCGGAACAGCGTCTCGAGCTTGGCGACCGGCGGCAGCTCGTTGGGGATGCCCTTTTGTCGTACCGTCAGAGCAGTCTGATTCAGGAGCACTGCGTTCGGAATGTGCGCGGTCTTGTAGTTCTGCAACGTCGTGATGTCGAGCACACGGACATCAGGATGGTTGATGTTGTCAGCAAGCCACTCCGTCGAAACGATCATCTGCGGATTCACGTTCGCCGCGAGTGTCATCGCGAGTATGAGTGAGAGCATCGTCTCCTCCTTTCGTCATGTACGTTGGTCTGATCATGCGACTCGCGAAAGTCCGGGCGATACAGCAGGGGAGTGACCAGTGAACTCCGCTGATACACTCGAATCCTTGGGCACACTCCTCGACATTCTCGCCGCGCAGTTTCCTGACTCGTCGAAGACGACGTTGCGTCAACTTCTGCAACACGGCCGTGTGCGCGTGAACGGCGAAGTAGAGAAGAACGCGAAACGTGAGGTCTCGGCCGACGAGAGCATCGACGTCGCCGGCAAGTCGATCAGCATCGCGTTGCCTTCGTCGCTCGCACTCCTGCACGAAGATGACGATCTGCTCGTCGTGCTGAAGTCAGCAGGACTCCTCACGGTTGCAACCGAGCGGGAGCGCGAGACGACCGCGCAGGCCTATCTCAACTCCTATCTGAAGCAGAAAGGGGAGGCGCGCGTGCACGTCGTTCACCGGCTCGATCGGGAGACGTCGGGCGTGCTCGTCTTCGCGAAAAACTACGAGACACGCGAGCGATTGAAAGAGAGATTCGCGGCACATGACATCGAGCGCGTCTACGTCGCGATCGTGGAGGGATACGTCGATCCGATCCGCGGCTCGATCGAGTCTCACCTTCGCGAGCGCCGCGATCTGAAGATGGTCAGCGCCGATGAATCACACCCGGAGGCAAAACGCGCCGTGACGCATTACCGGACGATCGCCCGCGCGCACGAATGCTCCGTTCTCGAGATCACGCTCGAGACAGGACGCAAGAATCAAATCCGCGCACATCTGTCGGAAAAAGGGCACCCCGTCGTCGGCGACACTCTCTACGGCTCCACCATCAATCCCCTCGGCCGCCTCGGACTGCACGCAAAGCTACTCGGATTCGTACATCCGACGACAGGCAGGAAGCTGAGCTTCACGGCGCCGCTGCCGAAGGTGTTCCGCGATTTCATGGGGCAAACCTAAGAAACGGACAGGCGAGGGCGCCTGTCCCCCACCGGATCCCGTGGGGCACAGGCGCCCTCGCCTGTGCCGCCGTTAGGCCCTACGGAAACGAAACCGCGAGGTTCGACCCCTCTTCGCGATAGATCGTATCGACGAAGCGAATCTGGTTCGACTTGAGCGACATGAAGAGAGAGGAGACGCGGATGCCGCCGCCGAAGAAGCGGACGCCGCGCAGCAGATCGCCATCAGTCACGCCCGTCGCGGAGAAGATGATGTCGTTGCCCGACGCCAGTTCCGCTGTGTCGTAGACCTTGTTGCCATCGACGTAGCCCATCGACTTGAGCCGCTCTTCCTGCCACTTCTCGAGAGGCTTGAGGCGGCCTTGCATGCGGCCATTGAGACAGCGCATTGCGGCTGCGGTGAGCACGCCTTCCGGCGCACCGCCGATGCCCATCGCGCAGTGAATGCCTGTGCCGCGAACGGCGGCGGAGATACCGGCGGAGAGGTCGCCGTCGCTGATCAACTTGATGCGTGCGCCTGCCTCGCGGATCTGGCCGATGAGATCGTGATGACGCTCGCGATCGAGCACGACGATCGTCAGCTCATTGACATCGCGCTTGAACGCTTCCGCGAGTTGTCCGAGGTTTTCGGTGACCGACTTCTGAAGATCGACGTACTCGGCGGCCGTGGGGCCGACGACGAGCTTGTCCATGTAGACATCGGGTGCGTTCAGCAGGCCGCCCTTTTCGGAAGCGGCGAGCACCGCGATCGATCCGGGGGAACCAGTCGCGCAGAGATTCGTTCCTTCGAGTGGATCGACGGCGATGTCGACTTCCGGATAGATCTCGCCTTCGGTCCAGCCGCGTCCGAGCGGCTCGCCGACATAGAGCATCGGTGCCTTGTCACGTTCGCCCTCGCCGATGACGATCGTGCCGCGCATCTTGAGGCGATTGAGCTCCTCGCGCATCGACTCGACCGCGACCTGGTCCGAATACTTCCGCTTGCCGTACCCCATCGTCCGAGCGGCAGCAATGGCAGCCTTCTCTGTGACGCGGAGAAATCCAATCTCGAGACTCGATTCCATGACGCTCCGATCTTCAGCCGGATTTTGGGCGCAACTGTAGCAGAACTAAGTCGCTTCCGGCGCGAGATGCAACGGCTCGATCGTTCGTCGCGAAAGAAGCTCGAACCGGACGAGCAATGCCACCGCGACGACGGTCAATCCGGCGAACAGTCCCCACCACAACCCAACCACGCCCCAGCCCAGATGAAATCCGAGAAAGAGCGCGACGGGGAGGCCAATGAACCAGTGTCCGACGACATTTGCGTAGAGTGTGTAGCGCGTGTCGCCGGCGCCGCGGAGCACTCCGGCGCCGACTGCTTGAATCCCGTCCGACAGTTGGAAGAACGCGACGACCATCAGGAGGGGAACCGCTGCGGCGAGCACCGGCTCCTGATCGGTGAGCAGGCGCGCGAGCTGGCGCGGAATCCAGGCGAAGGTCGCGGCGCTCGTCCCCATCAGCAGGACGCCGCCGAGGAATGCGACATGTCCGGCGCGGCGCGTTGCGCTTTGATCGCGAGCGCCGATCGCCAGGCCGACGCGCACGGAGGCCGCGGCAGAGATTCCGAGTGCCAGAGTGAACGTAAACGATGCGAGGCTGATCGCGACCTGATGTGCGGCGAGCTGCAGCGCTCCCGCATGTCCTGCCAGCAGCGCGACGAGCGCGAAGATGCCGACTTCCGCGCCCATCTGGAAGCCGATCGGCAACCCGACGCGCAGCGCCTGGAGCACATCGCGAGGGCTCGGCCGATGGTCAACATGTTGATGACCTTTCACCGGGATCGCTCGTAGCGGAATCGCGACGATCGCCACCTCCGCGATCGTGCAGATCGTCGTCGCCAGCGCCCCCCCCACCCCCCCCAGCGGCGGAACCATGCGCAGCGGGCCCCCCCATTGCGGCAGATTCGCGCCGCCGAATACGAGCAGCAGATCTCCGCCGAAATTGAGAATGTTCGCGACCACCATCGAGATGACGAGCGCCTGCGTCCGTCCATACGCCTGCAGATACGACCGGACGACGAAGAAGAGCAGGAAGGGGAGCAGGCTCGTCGTGCGGACGACGAGAAACGCGCGCGCATGCTCAACCAGCTCTGGCGCGCCGATGACCGTCATGAACGACGCCACGATGAGGAGAACGATCGTGAGAATCGTCGTGACGATGATCGCCAGCCAGACTCCCTGCCACAACGCGCGCCTTGCCCGAGCATGATCGCCGGCTCCCACCGCTTGCGATACGAGCGGATCGATGCCTAGCACGATGCCGATTCCGATTACGGAGAATGCGAAGAACACCGCATTGCCCGCACCCGCCGCCGCCAGCTCGCGCGGACCGAGGCGCCCGAGGACGGCGACGTCGACGACGCCCATGAGCTGCGTCCCCGCCTGCGCAATCGCTACAGGCAGGGCGAGCTTGAGGAGTTCGCGGAGCTCGCGCATGAGAGGCGCATTGTATTCGTCGGTAGAATTGGACTCGATGAGACTTCGCTCGATCGCCATCGCTCTCATGGTCACCGGCTTCGCTGCAGGTTGCGCCACGCGTGCTACGAACAATCTTCCCGAGCCTCGCGTCGCTCTTCTCGTCACGATTCCCGACGGTGCAGACGTCGAATTGGATTGCCGCGGCGAAGTGCGTCACACGGTGACGCCCGTGAAGCTCGCGGTTCCTCCCGATGGAGATGCGTGCTCGCTGACGTTGTCCAAGGTGGGCTATGAAACGAAGCGCGTCCGTTTCGACGGCTCGTTCGTGATGGCGACAGGCGAGCCGCTTCGCGTCGATGAATCTCACGAGCTCGACGTGGCACGCGTCACCTCGCCGCTGGATGTCTTGTTGATGCCCCTTCAACGTTGGAGCGATCGCATGCAGAACGCGCTGCAACGCAAGGTGATTGCGGATTATCGGATTACGGTGAAATTGCAGCGATGAGCGGCGGGCACTGGAAGACGGTCCGTCGCCTGATCGATTCCTGCATCGCCCGGATCGCGATCGAACGCGATGTCGTTCTTCTGCACCGCGATCGCGACTTCGACGTCATCGCGGCCGCTTCGCACATCCGTCTTCGTTGACGCAAATCCTCGCGTAAACTGGCACCGGTCCAACTCATGCTCCGCACGTTCCGCACGCTGCTCGTGCTGTTCGCGATCGCCCTCTGCGCTCGCGGCGACGACTGGTGTCCCACGCGCGCGTTCCGCATCTTCAGCAAGGCCAACTATCACGGGCTGCCGCAGTCGTCGGTCATGGGACTCGCGCAGGATCGCGATGGCCTCCTGTGGATCGGCACGCTCGACGGAGCCGCAACCTTCGACGGCCGCACGATCGCGCCCGTCGCCAACGTTCCGAACGCCCCGTTGCGCGGTGTGATGACCGCGATCCTCGCCGGTTCGAAGAACGTCTACATCGCGTCCGCCGCTGGTCTACACATCTTCGATGGCACGGCCTGGCGCCTGGTTGCAACGCGCAAGGGCGCGATCGCACTCGCGGAGACCCCCGACGGCGTGCTCTGGATGTGCGATGTCGAAGGAGCCGTCTGGCGGCTAACCACCGACAGCACCTGGCATCAAGTGGCTCTCCCCGCGAAAGCCGCAACGATCGCGGCGGGACACGACGGCTCGCTCTGGGTCGCGACCGAGTCCAGCGCGCTGCGCATCCTTTCCGGCGGCGTCGAGACGATTCCGGGCGCGCTGCCCGGACGGCCCAGTGCAATGGTCGTTGCTCATGACGGCCGCGTGTGGGTCGCCACGCTCTCCGGCACGATTCACTGGAGCAGCGGCCTCACAGGCTGGCAGCAGGCCGCCTTCACGCCGTGGCCGCGCGCCGCTTTTCGCTGTATGACCGAGGATCATCGCGGACGCATCTGGCTCGGAGCGTATGGCGGGCCTGTCGTCTTCGGCAACGCGGAACTGCCCTGGACGACCTGGGATGGCCGTTACGTCCCGTTCGAAGGGGGCGTCAATGCGATCCTTCCCGATCGCGAAGGCAATCTCTGGTTCGGTCTGAATGCGATCGGCCTCGCGCAGTGGATCGGGGAACCGTGGTCGCATCGCACCGTCGTCGATCCTTCGAATCCCGTGAGGCTGACGTTCGCGGGCTTCGGCATGAGCCGCGGCGCCGAGCCGCACACGCTGCTCGTCTCGCTGTTTCAGAGTGGATTTCTGAAGCTCAGCGCCGGGCCGCCACGGCGTTACGACGCGAGCGATGGTCTGACGAACGACGTGCGCCATGTCGTCGAACCGGAACCTGGCTTCTTCATCGCCGGCACTCGCTTCGGCATCTACGAAGCGAAGCCGGGCCAGAAGTTTCAGCAGGTGCTGACGCTTCCAGCAGGATTCGTGATGGGGCTCTTCGAGAGTCCCGATGGCCGCTGGTTTGCCGGCAGCTCGACGCAAGGCGTCTTCGTGCGCGACACCAATGGCTGGCATCCGGTCGATGCAATCAATCGTCAACTCGCGGATCTGCACGTCCGCGACATGAAGTGGACGAACGGCCGTGAGCTCTGGATCGCAACGCTGCGTGGCGTCACGATTGTTCGCGGCGACTCGGTCGAGCAACTCACGTCGCGCACGAACGCGGCGATTCCCGATTCGGTCAACGCGATTCTCTTTGCCGGCGATGAGACCTGGATCGGCGGAACTGGCGGCGCGGCGGTGTTACGCCACGGCAAGTGGCAGCGCCTCACCGAGGCGGACGGTTTGCCGGGGCCGACCGTGTATTCACTCGCTCGTGGCCGCGATGGCGCGATCTGGGTTGGCGGTTCCGCCGGCGTCGGCCGGTTCGCAAACGGCAAATGGTCCTCGTGGGATTCGCGCGAAGGATTGCTGCAGGAGGAGTGCAATCTCAACGGACTCATCGTCGATGATGACGGCTCCGTCTACGTAGGGATGATGAGCGGCCTCGCGCGGTTCGATCCGAAGGCGGCGGCCATGCCCATCCCGCCTCTCACTCTGAAGTGGCACCATACTCCGACCGCCGAGCACCGCGCGCTTCATCTGAAATGGACCTCGGCGTATCTCAGTCCGCGCCCGCTGCAGTATCGCGTTAGAGTCCCGCGTCTTCGCGACGAATGGTCCGCCCCCTCCATCGAAGATCATCTCGACGTCGAGAACCTCGGCGCAGGGAATTGGCGCGTCGAGGTGCAGGCACAAGTCGAGGGGTCGAGCAAGTGGACACCATCGCTCATCGCGAATGTCGATGTGCCGCCATTCTGGTACGAGACGATGCCCGCGCGCATCGGGATGCTCCTGCTGCTCATCGGAATCATCTATGGAGTGATCCGGCTCCGATTGCGTGCACTGCATCAGCACGCGGCGATGCTGGAATCGGTCGTGCGCGAACGCACGGCGGAACTGCGCGAGTCGGAGCAGCGCGCGCTCGCCGCGAGCCGCGCCAAGAGTGCGTTTCTCGCCAACATGAGCCACGAGTTGCGAACGCCGCTCAACGGCGTACTGGGGTTTGCGCAGTTGATGATGCGGCGCCGGAGTCGCGATGCCGAAGATCGTGAAGGACTCGAGATCATCATCAAGAGCGGCGAGCACCTTCTGGGTCTGATCAATGATGTGCTGTCGCTGTCGAAGATCGAAGCGGGCCGTGTCACGCTGGAGCAGCAGCCGTTCGATCTCATCACGCTCGTGCACGATGTCGAGAACGTGCTGCGTGTGAAGGCGGAGGAGAAGGGACTGCGGATGACATGCGAGCTCGATCGCGACGCGTTGCCGCGCGCAGTCGTTGGCGACCAGGGGAAGCTTCGGCAGATCCTCCTCAACCTCCTCGGCAACGCGGTGAAGTTCACCGAGCAGGGCTTCGTCACGTTGCGCGTGCGTTGGAGCGATGGCCGCGCAGCCTTCGAAGTTGAGGACAGCGGGCCGGGCATCGCGGAGTCCGAGATGGCGCGCCTGTTCGAGCCATTCGTGCAGACGGAAAGCGGGCACCGGACGAAGGAGGGGACGGGGCTGGGGCTCGCGTTGTCGCGCGATCTCGCACGGCTGATGGGCGGCGAGATCCGTGTGCAGAGTGAGATCGGCCATGGTTCGTCGTTCATTGTCGATGCGGATCTGCCGCAGGCTGCGGGCGAGCCCGTCGTGATGGAGCGGGAGAGACGCCGCGTGATCGCGCTCGCTCCGGGCCACGCGGCCGTCCGCGTACTCATCGTCGACGACACCGCGTTGAATCGCGCGGTGCTGATGCGTTTGCTCGCATCTGCGGGATTCGAAGT
>CAZKID010000011.1:0-32271 GCA_964552405.1 uncultured Thermoanaerobaculia bacterium | reverse complement strand
GAAGTCGAGGGACCCGGGTGGGCGGGTGGTACGAAGATCATGTCGCGCGCCTCCCACACGCGAGGTCCCTCGACTTCGCTCGGGATGACGGAGGATCGCTGAATAGTCGCAAGGTCCGGATTTAGAATGAAGAACTGAGGTCGCGCTTCGCGCGCGTTGCCCTTCTCAACTATTCATTCTGCGTTCTGCATTTCGCAGATGCGTCATCGAGTGGACGAAGTGTTGCTGCTCGCTTGAGTCTTCGCCGTGAATAGCTCGGATTTCGTCACGTAGAAGCCTGCAACTCCGGACTTCGATGCGAACACCACGTAGACCGCGCTCACCGGATGCTTGTAGTGCGAGACCACGAACGAGCCGATCGCGTCGGCGCGTTGCTGCTTCTCGTCCCTGCTCTTCGCGTTGAACGGCGAGTTCATGAACTTCACGGTCACCCGCGTGCCGTTCATGACCTTGATGTCGACAGCGCGCTCGTCGAACTGTTTCGCGATCTGCTCACGAAGCGCGATCAGCTCGCGGAACATCTGCTTCCCCTCGACGAACTTCTGGCAGCCGGAGAGCAGTGAAACGAGAGCCACCAGGGCGAACAGCTTCTTATGCATGACGAGAGTGTACAAAAGAAAAGGCGGCCCGCAGGCCGCCTTTTCGGTTCGATGCAATGAACTGTTAGTGCGTCGTGGTGCGGAAACGGCCGCCCGTGGCCGGTGCCGGCGTCCACGAGAAGAACGACATCGTCTTCAACGCTTCCGGCGAGAACGTCGGAAGGGTCGTCAGGCTGAGGCCGAGCGCGTGGGACGTGTCCGGGTCGTTGTTCTGGAGGAACCGCGCGGTCGGAGCCAGCGGGATGTGCGTTCCGTAGCCGGAGTTGATGGCCTTGATGAACTCGTTCGCCATCAGCGTGTAGCCGAGGTCCGTGAGGTGATTGGCGTCGAGCCCGACGATGCCGCCGGTGATGTACGCCGTGCTGAACGGAACGCCAGCCACGGTGACCTTACCCGCTTTGATGCGATCGAAGAGACCGCTGATGTCCGCCACCGGGATGTTGCGCGCTGCTGCGACTTCCTTGATCGCCGCGTTGTAGGCCGCAATGTGTGCCGCGATCGCTGCCTGTTCCGCCGGCGTGATGACATCACTGTCGGCGAGCGGCTTGCCCGCATTCGGAAGCTGATTGAACGGCGGAAGGGCTGCGAGCTGCGGCGGGATACCAAGGCCCGTGAAGAGCTTCGACGCCGACGGCAGCAGCACGACGGAACCGAGCGGCAGTGCAGCCGGAGCGCCATTGATGATGCCGAACAGAGGAATCGGTGCACCGTTGCTGAGGACCGGCTTGAGCGACGAGTCGAGCACGATCGCCGGAATCAGCGACGTGTACGGGAGCTGCTGGAACACGGTCGGTGGAAAGTCACCGACCACGATGCCCGCGTTCGGTGCGCCGGCGATGAACTTGTCGAGGATCGCCGCGTAATTCGTCTTGAACTGGTCTGCAGTCGAGAGGCAGTTGAAGAATGGTGGCTTCGCGCCGCATTCGACCGAGGAACCGCTCGTCGCGGCGAGGAAGAAGTCGTCGCCGCCGATCCACGCGAGCAGGAAGGTCGGCTTCTGAACGATCGCCTGATCGACTGCCGAGCCCAGCTTGCGGAGAATGAATGAGGGGAAGGGCGTAGCCTGCTCGAAGGTCGCGGGTGTCGTCTCGGCGCCCGTCGTGTTCGCGATGTCATAGAGCATCGCGCCCGGTACCGCGAGGTTGTTGTAGGGGCGGCCGAACCCCGCCATCGCCGGTGCACCGTTGCCCGGCGAAGCGACGACGCCGGTCAGCGAAGGCGATGTGAGGACCAGTTCGCCCGGAATGCCTGGCCACGTGACGAGCGGCTGCGCGAAGCAGTTGTCCGTTGCCGTATTCGTCGGCTGACAGAGCTTGTTGCCGGTCTGCTGCGCGAGGATCGCTGCGAAGCTGAAGACCTGGTGATGCTCGTTGAGCGAGCCGTTCGAGAACCCGGCGGTGTAACTGTCGCCGAGTGCAACGAGGTGTGAGAAATCAGCGGTGCCGTGCGCCGCGAAAACAGGCGCGGCTGACAGCGTCACGAACAGCAGTGCCGCTGCGATGCGTGCGAAGCTTCTATTGCGCGTCATTCGGTTCTCCTTAGAACTTGTAGCCGACGTTGAACCCGATCAGGTTGCCGTCGGTCTTGTACGTGCCGTTGAAGTTGTCACCGCTGATGCCGTTCGTGCTGCGCGTCTTGAAGTGCAGCGCCATCTCGGCGAGGTCGATGACGAAGGGGCCATTGTGATAGCCGATGCCGAAGCATGCGGCCGTGCGGTCCGAATCGGGGAGCAGCGGACCAACGCCCGACGTCGGCTGCGGGTTCTCGTCGAAGATGAGGCCGAAGCGGACATCCCAGTGCGATGCCACGCGGCCGTTCGCGCCAAGGCGATAGGAATATGTGTCCGACCAGTTCTGCGGACGCGAGAAGCTGAGAGCCGGCGTCTGCGGGAACTTGACGTCGAGTGATTTGAAGCGGTTCCAGGTCGTGTGGGTGATATCGCCCTCGATATCCCATGCGCCATGCGTCCAGGCGATGCCGCCGATCGCCGTCGCCGGATAGGCGATCGACGTGGAGATGGCCTGATTGGCCGGGAGCTGCGCCTTCACGCCGGCGTCGACGATCGCGTTGCCCGTCGGAATCTGCGTGAAGACCGCATCGCCCTTGTAGTCGATATTCATGTCGGCGCGATAGGAGAGCCCGAGGCGCCACGAATCATTGGGCTTGAAGAGAATGCCTGCGTTCCAGCCCCACGCGCTGTCCCAGTCGCTGTTGAGGTGCGCATTCACGACATCGGCGATGCGCTGCGTGAAGGGGTTGTACGCGGGGTTGTTGCGGTCTAGCGTGATGTGCGAACGGCGGTACTCGGGGCCGAAGCCGATCGCGAAGCGGCCATCGCTCGTCTTCCAGGCGATCGCCGGCTCGACCGAGATCGTCTTGACGTTCGCATCACGCGAGATGAAGCGGCCGACCCAGGGATCGTCCCAGTTCGTCCGAAGACCGTACGCCGTGAACGCGCCGACGCCAACCGTCAGGTTCTCGCCGATCGGCATGACGGCGTAGGCGTTGGGCGGAACGAAGAGGTGATGCTTGTATTCACCCTTCGCACCCGACGTGAACGGATCGTTCGGGTCGCCTTCGAATGAATTCGAGAACGTGATGCCGGTGCCGCCCATCGTCACTTCGGTCTTGCGCAGCTGCGCAATTCCGGCGACGTTGTAGAAAATCGCGGTCGGGTCATCTGCGGTCGCAGCGAACGCACCACCCATGGCGGTCGCCTTCGCACCCTGCTCGAAGATCGAGAACCCCGAACCATATGCTGCACCACACACTACTAGAGATACTGCCGAAATCAGGATCAACAGTCTCACACGACGCAAGATGACCTCCTAAACCAATCGACGATCTTCAAACGGAATTTGACCAGGTTCGATTCGCGCGAAATCATAGCACCGGAGAGCCAGATGAAAAGTCTTCTATCTTCAGTCGTTATCGTCCTTGCCGCCCTGCCTGCGACCGCCGGTCTCACTTACGACATCCATACCGCCACGAGCGGCACGCAAGCGTCGGATCAAAAGATTCACGCGACCGTCGACGGGAAGAACGTCCGGCTCGATTTCAAGCAGGGGGATGGTCTCGTTTTCAAGAACGGTGCGGTCGCGATTTCCCATGATGGAGGCACGACGCTCGACGTGCTGGATCCCAGCTCGAAGACCTATTACGAAATCGATTTGAGTGCCGTCGCTCCGCAGGGAATGCTGGACATGCTCAAGCTCTCGAACGAGAAGGTGAAGGTAGAGGACCAGGGCGACGGCGGCAAGATCGAGGGGTATTCGACGCAGCACAAGACAGTCAACGCGGGAGCCGATGTCGCTGTCGGCAACATGAGCACGCGGCTCGACGTCACGATCGAGTCCTGGTCGACGCCGAAGATCCCCGCCGAGTCCGCGGCGTTTCTGCAGCATCGCGGAGGAGCGACAGGGATGCCGATGCTCGACAAGCTGATCGCCGCGCAGAGCGACAGCATCAAGGGCTTCCCGCTCAAGCAGGTGATGCACGTGAAGATGATGAGCGGAGGCAAGCCGGCGATCGAAGTGACGTCGACGACGATGGTGTCCAACGTGAAGGAGAAGGCGACGCTCGCGAGCACGTTCGCGCTGCCGCCGGGATTCAGGAAGGTGCCGAATCCGATCGAGCGGATGTTGGGGGCCAAATGATCGAACGCCGGAGGCGTTCTCAAGGAGAGTAGCCAAATGATCGAACGCCGGAGGCGTTCTCAAGGAGAGTAGCCAGTGGTTTCGCGAAGCGACACCACTGGAAGGCGTTGAACGTACAGCGTTGATGTCCTGTGGCGGCGCGGCCGCCACAGGCTAAGCTCCGAGGTAGCACGCCTCCGGCGTGCGCTCAGGATGAACTCAACATCTCCCTCAGGATCTCGTTCGCCATCTCGGCATTTGCTTTCCCGCGCGTCTCCTTCATGAGCTGACCGACGAGGAAGCCGAACACCTGCGTCTTGCCTGCGCGGTACTGCTCGACCTGCGTGGCGTTGCGCTCGATTACTTTGGCCGCGGCCTCGCGGATCGCGGCGGGGTCGCTGACCTGCGCCAGGCCTTTGCGCTCGACGACCGCGCGCGGATCTTCGCCGCTCGTGGCGATCTCGTCGAAGACTTCTTTCGCCGCCTTGCTGCCGATCGTGCCGGCGTCGATCAGGCGGATGAGTCCCGCGAGTCCTTCTGCGGACAACCTGCACTCACCGCGCTCGTTCTGCACGCGCAGCACGTCGTTGCGAACCCAGTTGGCCGTTGCGCGCGCGTTGCCGCTCGCCGCGGCTGCAGCATCGAAGTAGTCGGCGATCTCGCGGCTCGTCACGAGAATCTCCGCGTCGGTGGTCGAGAGCCCGTGCTCGTTCTGATAGCGCTCGACGCGCGCGGCGGGCAACTCGGGCAGCGTCTTGCGCACCTCTTCGATCCACGCATCGCTGACATCCAGCGGCAGCAGATCGGGATCGGGGGAGTAGCGATAGGCGTTCGCCTCTTCCTTCGATCGCCTGGCGCCCGTCTCGCCGTTGTTCGGATCGAAGAGGCCCGTTTCCTGATCGATCGTGCCGCCTGACTCGAGTACGCGAGTCTGACGCGCGATCTCGAAGTCGATTGCCGCGCGCAGAAAGCGGAACGAGTTGACGTTCTTCACTTCGGTCCGCGTTCCGAGAGGTTCCCCTTCGCGATGCACGGAAACATTCGCGTCGCACCGTAGCGATCCTTCCTCCATGTTGCCGTCGCACACGCCGGCGTACATGAGGGTCTGGCGCAGCCTCGTCAGATACGCATCTGCTTCGGCGGCCGAACGAATGTCGGGCTCCGACACGATCTCGATGAGCGGCGTGCCCGCGCGATTCAGATCGACGTGCGATTCATCGCCATGATGGATCAGCTTCCCTGCATCCTCCTCCATATGGATACGGCGGATTCGAATTTCGTTGACTCGACCTTCTGTAGCGAGCGGCTGGTCGAACTGCGAAATCTGGTATCCCTTCGGCAAGTCAGGATAGAAGTAGTTCTTGCGGGCGAAGATCGACCGGGGATGAATCGTGCATCCGGTCGCGATCGCCATTCGGATTGCGAGCTCGACGGCCTGCCGGTTCAGCACGGGCAGCGCGCCGGGATAACCGAGGCAGGTCGGACAAACCTGCGTGTTGGGGGGTGCGCCGAAGGAAACGGCGCAACCGCAGAAGATTTTCGTATGGGTCAGAAGCCTGGCATGGACCTCGAGTCCGATGACTGCGTTCCACATGAGAGCGTGATTGTAGTTGTAAACTTAGAGACTCCTGGGTCCTGAAGCCGAGTACGAGATGTCACGCTCTGGCGCACTTCATCGCAGTTGGCAGATCGCGGTCGTGGTTCTGACCGCGGCGGCGGTCGTGTGGGCATTCTCGACTCACAGCGCGGTCTTCGCGGGACAAGCGCTCTTCTTCGCGCTCATCGTCATGGCCGCGTCGTTCTTTCGGATCGAAGCGGCTGATGCGTCCGTCGGGTTCGAAGCGCCGGTCGTCTTCGGCGCGATCATCATCTTTCACAGCGCGGCAGCCGGCATCATCGCGGCCGCGCTCGGCACGTCGCTCTATGCACTCTACGTTTCTGCGAAGAGCCGGTCGGTTCGACTCGAGATGTTCGCGGCTGGCGCGCAGCTCGCGCTCGCGTACTCGATCGTTGCGCTGCTCTACACGCGTGCGGTCGCGTTTCACGCGCCGGCGATCTCGAAGGTCTCCGGATACGTGCTGCTGCTCGTCGGCTATCTCGTCTTCCAACTGCTCTTCGTGCTGTTGAAGCGCTGGTTCGAAGAGGACTCCGGTGCGCTCGACTTCCGTCGCGTCATCATGGCGCAAGGGCGCGCTCTCATCCTCGGCAGCCCTCTGGTGGAGATCGAAGTACTGCTCTACGCACAGTGGGGCATCGCCGGTTTTGCGCTCGGAACCGTGCCGCTGTTCCTCATCGCGTTTGCCGTACGCGGCGAGACGCGCAGCCATCATCAGAATGCGGATCTCATCCGGCAGAACCGCGAGCTCTCGATTCTCACCGAGTCTTCGACGCAGATTCTTTCCGCGGAAGGCGATCAGGAAACGCTGCGGCGTTTGATGAGCCTGCTCACGCGGCTCGCGAAGTTGCAGGCGTGTGCCGTCGTGACCTGGGAGACGAATCCCGACATCCCCGGTACCGTGTATCGCTTTGGCGAATGTCTGCCGACGGATCAGGACATCTTGAAGTGGGTCGACTCCGCGGGCTTTTCGCAATCGGCGCCGAGCCGCGCCTTCGTGTTTCACGCGGACATGCGCCGTTTCCCGCTGTCGAGCGGCCGCGCGATTCAGGTGCTGATCGGCATTCAGACGCCGGAAGTCATCTACGGCATCCTCATCTTCGAGACCGAGGATTTGTCGATTCTGAAGACGGGAAGCCTGAATCTCCTCACGCTGCTCGTGAATCAGACCGCGCTCTCGCTACAGGATCAGCTCCTTCGCCGCGAGATGCGCGAGAAGACGGAGCTGCTCGAGAAGCAGGCATCGACGATGTCGATGATCAACAAGTTGTCGAACGAGTTGATCGGATCGTTCGAGATCGACGAGGCGCTGACGCGCATCGCCGAGGCGATTCGTGCGTCGCTCGGCTTCAAGGTCGTCGTGTTCGCGCTGTATGACGAGAAACGCGACGAATACGTGCGCCGTGCGCATGTGGGACTCGATGAAGTGTGGGAGGAAGTGAAGAAGAGAAAGGTCTCGTCGAAAGATGTTGCCGCCTTCTTCAATCCCGAGTTCCGCCTCTTGAATTCGTTCTTCGTGCAGCACACGGCGCTGCGCCAGAGCGATCACGACTACGTCGTCGTGCCTGAAGACACAGGAGTCCTGCTGCCGGATGACTGGCACGAGAACGACATGCTGATCGTGCCGCTGACGGCGAATGAGCAGCCGATCGGCTATCTCTCGGTTCGCTCACCGCACGATGGGAAAGTGCCCTCGACCGATCAGGTGCAGACGCTGGAAGTCTTCGCGAACCTCGCGGTGAACTCGGTGCAGGGGGCGCATCAGTATGGAGAGATCAAGCGGCTCACGACGCTCGATGTGCTGACGGCGGCGTTCAATCACCGTTACTTCCAGGACATGCTCGGGAAGGAGATTCATCGTCATTCGCGCAGCGGGAACGAGTTCGCGCTGGCGATGATCGACATCGACAACTTCAAACGGATCAACGATTCGTTCGGACATCCGGTCGGCGACGACATCCTGCGCGGTCTCGTCGAGGAGCTGATGACGAATGCGCGCGACAGCGACATCGTCTCGCGCTATGGCGGTGAAGAGTTCGCAATCATCTTTCCGGAAGCGACGAGTGTGTCGGCGCGCGAGGCGGTCAATCGCCTGCGCGAGCTGGTCGAGCGGCGCGAGTTCCCGCAGCCTGCGATCAACCGCACGCTGCGCATCACGATCAGCGTCGGCGTCGCCGTCTATCCGCGCGACGGTGTCAACTCCGCCGATCTCATCGCGCGTGCCGATGCCGCGCTCTATTGGGCGAAGAAGCACGGCAAGAATCAGGTGGCCATGGCGCAGGATGTCCTTGCGGACGGCCAGATGGCTCTGTAGGCCGCAAGTCATCTGCGCCGTCTAACTCGGCCCTGCCGCTCGCCTACGCTGCGAGATGCCTGATTGCAACGGCAATGAGTAAGCAGGCGGAGAGATAACTGAGGTTGGCTGTTGCGCGAACCAGCCACGACTTGCCCGAAAGGTCCAGCCCTGAAGCCCGGCCTAGCAACACTCCTACACCAAGGAAAAAGAACCAGGGCGTAAAGAAGAAGGCCGGAGATCCGCGGACAGCCGTAGTGACAAGGTCGTGAATGGCTCCACAGACCAGGAACGTTCCAACGAGCGCGAGGGACGAAGGCATCGCTCGTTTGAGCGGTGCGAACACGTACCGGCCCAGGGCGTAGCCGAACACTGGATTCCAGTAACGCCAAAAGCCAGCAAAGGTCGACGCTCCAAGCGAACGATGCAACATGTTGCGCAGGCTGCCGCGTGCGCCGGCAGGAACGCCATTGCGTCGGCGAATGTACTGGGAAAGTGTGAGCCCAGGCCTTCTCATGCGACTCTTTCGCGTTGTGTTCAGACGGCCCAACGGCCTTGGCACTCACCGGCGCCGTGCTTCACACGGCAGAATAGCTGAACGTGACGCTCGGACGGAACCTGGATCGAGCGGCACGGCATTCGCTCCAGTGCCGAGTTGGACGGCAGATTCTCTACCGGCACCGGCACCACGGCTGTCTTTTCGGTGGTGAAAGATCCCAAGTTTCGTACCACGGGCTATACGAGAGGCAAAGGTGCGTACTCTTGCGATTCTTGAACGTGAAGTAGAAGGACTCTATAAGTTTGTCGTGATCACGTATTCGAACGAGATGCCTCGTGTTGACGGCCAGATCGGTCTTAAGTAGACCCTTTTCTCGAGGCACGTTCACACGTTTATCGTTGTCAAATTGAACGCTGAAGTGAAAGTCTCGGCGAGGTGACGGGCCTCGAGGATCACTTGGGTCGGAAGCCATCATCTGTTCAGTGACTGGAGCGATACAGACGCTGCCAGACTTGTTCGACTCGGCGGCCGCACTGGACATGGCCAGAAACCATGAAAGGACAGAGGACAGAATCACGTGGTGCGATGCATCGGAAGCCCGCTTCATGATTTTGTGGTCGATTCTCGCTCCGATGCAAGATAGTGTAACAGGCGAGCGGGTCGAAGTCCGCTGCAGCCGCGAGTTAGGTGGCCGGTCAGATGTCGCGTTCAGTGAGCTTTGGCCGACAGAGGCGCACGCTTCCAGGTCTCTGGAGGCTTGGGTGTAAACCCGGGAGGGACTCTACTCGTGACTCGCAGCTCTCCATCTTGTTGTTCGATGTGCTGAAACATGGCGAACTCGCCCTCACCTTGAATCCACATAACAGTCGTTAGGATGAGTTCGTTCTGCGGGTTTCGCCACACGCGATAGAAACCCCAGAATTCCTCGCCGGGTTTGGTGGCCTGTTTGCCCAAAGTTCCGTCGGGCAAGAGCATGTTATGTGCTTCTGGCTCCCCCTTTTCGGTCGGCATGATCCAATCGCCGCTGACAGTAGTGTTCGGAAGAAAACGGTCAGGCCGAAGAAATAGCCACTCGACCTGCTGCTCGTTGCTATCCTTCGCGGCGGCACCCCGTAGAACAAGCGCGCCATCTTGGGCAAAGGAATAATGAACAGCGTGCTCTATGGGTTTATGACTGACTTTCGGCTGGAACGTCCAGCGCAGAATTTGGTTGTTGATCTCATACGTGCCCGTGAACGAGCGTTTTCGGAGGGTATCGTGGAGAATGATCGATGACGGCGGTACGACCGCAATCGAGTCGAAGAGCGGCGGCGTCATGGCTTCGGGCGGTGTTGCAGCATTTCTAAGATCGGCAAAGCGCCACTCGCCCTTCAGGTCGTGCTCCGATGCGGGACTATGGCACGCTAATAAGATGGCCGCGGACAGCAGGGCTGTTCGCGCTGAAGGTGTCATTCGATTGCTCCCTTCGCCACGGTCCGCCTAACGTTGTTGCGGCTCAGCGGCTTCGACCCGCCGCGACGACCGCGCAAGATAGTCTAACAGGTGAGCGGGTCGAAGTCCGCTGCAGCCGCGAGTTAGGCGCCTCTGCGCAGATCCGCTGGCACTTCCTCGGTCGCACAAAAACAAACGCATTCCGTCTCACACCCGATGTCCCACAACAGCTCTTCCGCCGCAACGCTGATCGTGACGGGGTTGCCGCTCGTTTCGGCACTGATGATGCGGCGCGACTCCGGCAAGATGGTCACTGTTACAAATTCTCCCGGAAACTTCGCGCCTATCTCGACCAGATGAAACCAGGAGTTGATTTCAAGATACTCGCCGTCGGTGGTCTCGATGAGCCAAGTGGCGGGGCAACATGGTGGGCCGCTGCAGGTGATTCCCGACCAGACTCTTGAAACCTTGAACTGGATTTCCTCGACGATGGGTCCTTCCGTTCCGATACCCGTAGCCGCACGTTTGGACCGGTCGGAGACGGCACGATGTTGTTTGATCTTGGCGAGTTCGGCTGTCGTGGGGTTGCGATGTCGACGGTTCACGGTGCGTCTAACGGCATTGGCACTCAGCGGTGCCGTGCCTCACGCAGAAGAATAGCTGAATGCGGCTCTCGAGCGGAAGACGGCGACGAACGGCACGGCATCCGCTGCAGTGCCGAGTTAGACCGCTCATGCAACATGCGCGGCTTTCAACGTTGGCTTTTGTGTTTCGTGCGACCGAGCTTTCGACATTGGATCTCGCCTTTGTCGCTCACTGATGGATAGATGCAGATGTAACCGTGAGCCTTATCCCTGGGATGAATCCAGACATAGCCGTCCGGTCGACCTGCATACCCTTCGCAGTCGATGTGATCCACCGCGACATACTCGTACTCGGCAACAAACGTCTTCTTTGCTCGAAATGCTTCGCCGACGCACCTATCTGTGGCTTTCCTGTTGGCGTCTGGCGAGACGGTTCCGCAGTCGACGGCGTTCGGGCCAGCCTGCTTCAGGAGTTCGGCGCGCAGACAACCCGATGCCTGGTCGCTCAGCGCGGCAACCATCCAAACGACGACGATCATGTACGGCATGCCTGGGCAGCTTTCGCGATCTGGGTTCCGAGCTATCGGCGGAGCTTTTCGTTCGGGCGGTCTAACGGCACTGGCACTCAGCGGTGCCGTGCCACACACGGCAGGATAGCTGAACGTGGTGCTTAAACGGAAGGCGGCGACGAACGGCACGGCATCCGCTGCAGTGCCGAGTTAGGCGGCGGTTAGCAACGTCATGAAGTACTCCGTCACTCTTGGTGCCAAGCGGCGGAGATACACGCGCATTCCGAATGCCGGCAATAGCCACCACAACCCTCCGGCGGCCAATCCTGCGGCGAAGAAACCGGCCTGGCTCAGGCGGCCGATCCAAACTGTGATGGCAAACGAAACTGGAAACCCCAGGAGGGCAGCAAACATTACGAATGCCGGCAGCACGAGTGATGACGGCGCCATCTCTATTTGCACAAGGGTCCCAGCGTCTGCAGGTACGATCGAACCCGTGTAGGCGACGCGGAGATGACCGAGTTCCTCGGGGTCCGCTAGGAGCTCGAATGTTGCGTTCTCGATTTTTCCCTCGAAGGGTTTGCCCACGGTGTCGCCTGGATCTGTGAGTCGAGCTGTCGCGGACTGCGGAGGGCGAGAGACATCTGCAATCACCTTGGCCACCTGCGCCGGTGGAGACGCGGAACGGACCTGAATCAGGACCGTCGGCCACCAAGGATTCACCGTCTGTTCCTCCGTCCGCCTAACGGCACTGGCGCTCAGCGGTGCCGTGCCTCACGCGGCAGGATAGCGGATGCGGCGCTTGAATGGAAAGTGGCGACGAACGGCACGGCATCCGCTGCAGCGCCGAGTTAGGCCTCGCGCGTCCGACTTTTGAAGCGGACGCTCAGGAGTGCAGCGATAGCCGCAAACTCAGCGAGGGCTCCAGCCGCAAAGATGAGAGTGGCGAGATCGGAGTTACCCTGCGACGTTCCGAGCCCTTCCATCTGGCGTCCTTCAAAAACTCTGCGAGCGAGGAGCGACGCTGGGAGATTGAGCGTTTCGACAAGCCTAGCCGATGCGTCCCAGCCACTAATCGGACGGCGGGCAAGCGCGTAGTCGAGGCAATCGGCGCACAGAAAGAACTCGCTTGTAACTCCGCCTCCCGTGACCGTGACCTTCGGGCGCTGCTTTTCCAGGAATGCCCATTGTTCGGCCGTCATCACCGGCCTTCGCAGGATGTACCAGCTAAATACGAGGAGATCGGCGCAGACAAGGATGAGAAAGATTAGAAGCGCTGCGCGTTTCGCGAAAGCCATTTTCGTAGGCCTAACTCCGTCCTGAGCTGATTCGCGTACCAATTGAAACCGGTCAACACGGACGGCGGTTCTTGTGGTTTCCGCGCACCAACCAACGGATGCCCTGATCTTACACTGGCCCGTAACCGGGAGGAGTTGCCGCGATTGACTGTTTTCCGTCGGCCTATCGCGGGCCGCGATAGGCTGATAGGGGGACACGGCGCGCCGAGGCCAACCGTCAGTTGCCTCTGTGATTCAATAGCGCAGCCATGCGCAAACTGCTCGTCCTCTCGCTGCTCGCCCTGCCTCTCTCCGCCCAGTCCATCACCGATCGCGTGAACAGCGAACTGCCGCAGCTCATGGAGACCTACAAGACGCTGCATACCTCCCCGGAGTTGTCGACGCAGGAGGCTAAGTCCTCATCGCTCGTCGCGACGCGCCTCAAGGAGATGGGCTACGACGTGACCGAGCGCGTCGGCAAATACACCGACACGCAGGCGACGTGCTACGGCGTTGTCGCCGTGATGAAGAACGGCAAAGGGCCGACGGTGCTCATCCGCAGCGACATGGATGCCCTGCCGATCGAAGAGCAGACCGGCCTCGCGTATGCCAGCCAGAACAAAGGCGTCATGCACGCCTGCGGACACGACGTGCACATGACGACGCTGCTGGGCACCGCGAAGGTGCTCGCGGGAATGCGCGACAAGTGGCATGGCACGCTGGTCCTCGTCGGGCAGCCGGCGGAAGAAGTGGTGAAGGGTGCCGCCGCGCTGCTGCGCGATGGTCTGTACGAACGCTTTCCGAAACCCGACTTCGCGATCGCCGTGCACGATCACGCAGGCCTCGCCACCGGAACCGTCGGCTACGTGCCGGGCTACATGATGTCCGCCGGCGATTCCGTGAACGTGACCATCCGCGGCATCAGCGGCCATGGCGCTGCGCCGGAGAAGACGAAGGACCCGATCGTGATGGCGTCGGAGTTCGTGATGCAGCTGCAGACGCTGGTTAGCCGCGAGAACTCGCCGCTCGATCCGATCGTCGTCACCGTCGGCTCCATTCACGGCGGCACGAAGCGCAACATCATCCCCGACGAAGTGCAGCTGCTGATGACCGTCCGCACATACAAACCTGAAGTGCGCAAGCGCGTGCGCGAGGGAATCATCCGCGTCGCGAAGGGCGTCGGCGTGCTCAATGGCCTTTCCGAAGACCGCATGCCGGTCGTCGATTTTCTGGATGGGGAGTCGATCGGTGCGACCTACAACGATCCGGCACTGACCGACCGCCTCGTGCGCGCCGCCTCGAAGGAGCTCGGCGCAGCGAACGTGATCAAAATCGATCCGCTGATGGTGAGCGAGGACTTCAGCCTCTACTCACTCGATCACAAGATCCCCGCGCTCATGTTCAACCTCGGCGCGGTCGATCCTGCCCGGATCGCCTCGGGTGAGCCGCTGCCGTCGCTCCATTCCTCGAAGTTCGCGCCGGTGCCGGAGGCGACGATCCGTACGGGTGTCAGATTGATGGTGTCGTCAGCGCTGGATTTGCTGCAGTAATGGTTACCCGCGCCGGTGAGGACGAGACGTCCCCACTCCACGCATCATCTCCAGCACCAGCCAGACTCCGAACACGCACGACGCCAGTCCGATCACCACGCCGCTTGCCCGCACGATGAAGCCGAGGAAGTGATCGAGCTCGAGCAGGTGAAGCTTGCCGAGGAGATAGTGCCAGTCGTGCTCGAGGTCTTCCTGCGAGGCGAAGCCGACGAGCGGCAGATCCTGCGAGCGCGCGTCGGCGACATACGCCGACAACTCCGCAAGACTGTACGAGAGCCAGAAGCCGCCAGTCGCGATCCCGAAGAATTCTTCCTGGCGATAGAAGATGACGATGACCGCGACCGGCACGGCAATCTGGAAGACGCTTCCCATGAGCACCGCGATGAACTGCGGCGCCCAAGAGAACAGAAGATGTCCCATCTCATGGAAGCCGAGCGTGATGCCGTAGAAGATCGTCCAGCGCGTGACGTCGACGATCTTCACGTACTCGAGGTACATCAGAATCAGGAGCAGCAGCGCGTATCCGGCCCACGTGCGGCCGCGGGCCCATTTGCGCGCCGCATCGAGAAATTCGCTCAGCATGAATCCATTCTAGAATCACGCGCCCGATGAACGACCCAACCATCAATCCACGCGAAACAGGCTTCATCCGTCTCGACCTCGAAGAGCTCTTCGGCAACGGCCATCCCGTGATCCTCGAGATCGGATCGGGCAAGGGACGCTTTCTCATCAGCACGGCGCTCGAGCGGCCGGACGTCAATCTCATCGGCATCGAGAAGTCGCTGCACTATCACCGCGTCATTCGCGAGCGCGTGACCAGGCGCAATCTCACCAACATCCGGCTGATCAACCACGACGCGTATCTCGTCATGAAGGACATGATCCCGGACGCATCGCTTGCCGAAGTTCACATCTACTTTCCCGACCCGTGGCCCAAGAAGCGCGAGCGGAAGCGGCGCATCATCCGCCCTGAAGCACTGACGGAAATCGAGCGCGTACTGGTTCCGGGTGGCTCCGCCATCTACGTGACCGATCATCAGGAGTACTTCGAAGCCGCGGCGCCGCTGATCGAAGAGCGCTTTCCTTCGGAGCGCCGCATCCCCGGTCCGAACGATCCTCCGCGCACGAACTACGAGGCGAAGTATCGCGAAGAGGGGAGGCCGATCTACGAGATCCGCTTCCATAAGCCGCTACAATCGAAGGCGTGAGAATCCTCGGCGTCGATCCCGGCTCGATCACCACTGGTTTCGGCGTGATCGACTATACGCAGGGCCGGCTCGCACTCGTCGAGCAGGGGGCGATCGGGACGAAGCGCGGCGCCGAGCTCGCGGAACGGCTCGTGCGGATTCATGAGGAGCTCGTCGCGATCATCGCGCGCACGCAGCCGATCGCGATCGCCGTCGAGACTCCGTTCGCAGGCCAGAACGTGAAGAGCCTCGTGCAGCTCGCGCACGCACGCGGGGTGATTCTGCTCGCGGCACAGAGCGCGCGACTGCAGATCTTCGAATACGCGCCGCGCTCGGTAAAGAGTGCGGTCGTCGGCTACGGCGGTGCGGAGAAGGAGCAGGTCGCGAAGATGGTGCGGCTTCTGCTTCCGGGTTGCGGTGCGATGCAACTCGCCGCGGACGCTGCTGATGCTCTCGCCGTTGCCATCTGCCACGCACACAGCTCGGGGCGAACGAGCCGTCTGAGTGTGAGAGCGGGGGCATGAGCTCCACTCTGCCGGAAGAAGAGACTCTGGAATCGGAAGCCGAGGCGGCGCGTCCGAGCTGGGTCGCGCGGACGTTCAGCGCGTTGCGGCATCGCGATTTCCGCCGGATGTGGTTCGGCGCGTTCACCTCGACGACCGGCACCTGGATGCAGACCGTCGCGCAGAGCTGGGTCGTGCTCTCGATGACCAATTCCGCGTTTCTCCTCGGCGTCGACGGCTTTCTGTCGAGCGGACCGATGCTGCTGTTCTCCTTGATCGGAGGCGCGCTGGCCGATCGGCTCGAGCGGCGGCGGATCATGCTCACGTCGCAGTATCTGCAGATGACCTTTGCCTTCGTTCTCGGCGCGCTGATCTGGACGAAACATGTCGAGGTCTGGCACATCTTTCTGTTGTCGTTTCTGACAGGAAGCGCGCAATCGGTCAGTGGCCCTGCATACATTTCGCTGCTGCCGACGCTCGTGCCGCGGGAGGACATGCCCAACGCGATCGCGATGAACTCGATGCAGTTCAATCTCGCGCGCGTCATCGGTCCGATCTTCGCCGGCTTCGCGCTGACGGCGTTCGGAGCCGCGGTCTGCTTCGGGCTCAATGGACTCTCGTTCATCGCCGTCATCATCGCGCTCATGCTCATCAGTGCGCCGGCGATCGCGAGCAAGCCGGAGGGGAAGCGCGGCATGCTCGACGAAATGAAGGATGGCTTCCGCTTCGTGTGGCATCGGAAGTCACTTCAGCTGCTGACGTTCCTCTCGTTCGCGGGAACGTTTCTCGGAATGCCGATCGTGACGTTTCTGCCTGTAGTCGCGCGCTCGATCTTTCATCTCGATGCGAAGGGCTACTCATGGCTTCTGACCGCATACGGGATCGGCTCTGTTGCCGGTGCAGTGGTCGTGGCCGGCACCGGGCATACGAAGAACAAAGGCCGCATCGCGTTGACGCTGCAGGCGACGTTCGCGTGTCTCCTGGTCGCGTTCGCCTTCTCGCGCACGCTTGCGATCAGCATGGTGATCGCGTTCTTCGCCGGATCGTGCATCGTCGGCGTGATCTCGCTTTACAGCTCGCTCGTGCAACTGACGACGAGCGATGCGATGCGCGGCCGCGTGATGTCGATCTTCATGCTCGCGTTTCGGGGTGGGATGCCGCTCGGCAATCTGCTCGCGGGCTGGGTTGCGGAGCGGTGGTCGATCACGACTGCACTCGGCGTGAATGGGGCGCTGCTCGCGGTCGTGGCGATCGTGTTTCTGCTGCGGGGGACGGATCTGGACAAGGATCTCGTTCCGGCTGCGTAATCCTGCTTCCTGTGGGGGCACTGGCGCCTCGCCTGTGCACCGAGCCGGCAGGCGAGGGCGCCTGTCGCCCCGCGGGACTCGGCCCTCTCCATAATCTTTCCAACTTTTCGGAAAGCTTCATCGCGAGCCCGGCCCGATACTGTCCCCGCGATGAAGTACGATGAACAGCATCCGGACAAACGTATGTACAAGCGAGCCTTGTTGCTGGCCGCGGTGTTCATGCTCGTCTGCCTGAGGTCCTGGGCGCAGCAGGCGCCGTGGCACACCGAAGCAGTTCCTCCTCGCTCCTCACTTCCCTCCGTTTCCGTCGATCTCGGATATCCCGGCCCGTATGTGCCGTGGCAGAGCGTGCCGATCACGCTGCATGCGACGGCCTCCGACTATCCGTTCGACGGCTACATCGGCTTCCACTTCCGCGCGAAGGACCATCGCACGTACGACGCGCCGGTCATCGCCCGTGCGGTGCTCAAGCCGCACGAGTCGTGGACGTTCACGACCTACGCGCATCTGTTGCGTGGGAATGTTGGGGATCGCATGGGCGATCAGATCGCCCGCGCGCTCGGTGTCGAGTGGCGCGACGCATCGAACGGTGTGATCGCCGCGCAGGCAGCAGGCATTCCGCCGTGGACGACGTGGCACGATCCGGCGATCCCGCTGCGCGTCGACGCGACGGCGTCGGCGCCTGCACGAGTGTTCGGCAGGGATGCTTTCGTTGCGGCTCCGCAAAACCTTTCTGATACGGCACGCTGGTATGCCGGTTTCCTCAGTGTCGTCATCTCGACGGAGAACTGGCTCGATCTTCCGCTGCGCGTGCGCGAGGCGATCTTCGGCTCGGGACTGCCCGTGATCTTCCATGGTCTCCCTCGCGCGAACCAGCAGTTCGCGGAGCTCGATCGTGCACTGCTTCCTGTTTCGTTTTCGGCGCAGCCGGGTGCGTATGTCATCCCGCAGCCGTATGGCGATGGAAGGCAGATGCCGGTGCCGATGTCATGGAGTGCGAAGCCATTTGCCGCCCGCGTCGGTCCCGGCGTCATGCCCTTCATGGTGCGAACAGCCGCGTCGACGTGGATGGCCAGCGAAGACGGGCTTCGTCTTCCTCTGCCGTTCACACACCGGGAAGATTCCGTGGTGGTGAAGCATGAGTTCGACGCGACAGAGATTGATGAATCGAAAGTCCCCGGCCTGGCGGTGCTCATCCGGCACTTCTGGTCCGCTCTGGTTCTCTTCTTCGCCGCGATGGCAGGGATCGCCGGATGGATCATGTTGCGGCGGCGCCCTCGCATCGCCGCAGTTGCGTTTCTGTTGCTCGTTGCAGCCGGTTGTCTGATGACGCGGAACCGGATTCGTCCCGCAAGTGAAGTGCGGCACATGCAGGCGACGACGATGATCCAGCCGGGCCTGGTGTCCGTCGCTCGCATCATCGCTTCGTACGGCACGGCGCCGATTCCGCCTGCCGCGCTCGACAGCGAGCTTGCGAGGACGTCGCTGACGCGCGCGGACGAAGGTTGGGGACGAACCGAGGAGCGAACCTCGGATACGCCGATGTTGATGGGAACCTTCAGTTCCTCACGTGACTGGGATGGCATCAAGCGCTGGACGTACCGGCGGGAGCTCGCGACGAGCTCTCCAATTCGCATCATTCGTGCATCGGATCGCACGCACCTCGACCTGGAGTACGAGACAACGTTCAAGGTTCGCACGGCGTATGCCGCATGGATTTGTGGCGATGCAATCTGCCACGGGCGCACGGATGCCTCGGGTGAGAAGGGGAGTGCCCGCATCGAAAACGGCAAGTTCCAGTGGGTGAATCCCGAGCTCTTCTACTCGCATGGAGGGAGGCGGGACGTCCTTCCACGAGTCATTCTGCTGGGCGATGACGACATGATCGACTGGACTGGCGAAGGACCGGAAAGTTCCGGTTCCTTTGCGATCCGCGGCAATCTGCGGACCGTCGACGGAGTGCCCGTGGCTTCCTTTGCATTGCCCGTCGCGTCGATGCGCGGTGACGAGCAGGTGTCGATCGACATCACGAACGTGTGGGTCGTTCAGGAGGTCTCGCTCGCAACCAGCAGAGGATCGGTCGTCCTTCAGCCGGCGGGGCGCACAGCCTACACGATTCCTAACGATCTATTGCACCAACTGCTCGCGGAAGGTGGTGTGGTCAGTGTTCGCCTCAAAGCAACGCCGCCGCAGATTCCAGCCTTCTTCAACGACATCATGATCGAAGTCCGGGAGAACAAACGATGAGTGAACATGCGATTGTCGCCGACGCACTGCTCAAGCGCTACGGCCGCGTCACCGCACTGCGCGATGCCTCGTTCGCGGTGAAGAAAGGGTCGATCACCGGCTTCATCGGCCGCAACGGTGCCGGCAAGACGACCACCCTCAAGATCGTCTCGACGCTGCTGGATGCCGATGACGGCACGTGCCACGTCCTGGGCGATGACGTTCGCAGGAACGAGTACGCCATCCGCGGACGCCTCGGCTTTCTGCCGGATCTCTTCGAGCTTCCCGCGACGCTCACCCTCCGCGAATACCTCGGCATCTTCACCGAGCTCTATTCGATTGCGCGCGGCGATTGCAAGCGCCGCATCGAGACGACGCTGCAACTCACGCGCACCGAAGAGCTGGCCGATCGCCGTCTCCATGCGCTGTCGCGCGGCGAGGAGCAGCGCGTCGGCCTCGCGCGTGCGTTGATTCACAACCCGGAGATCCTGATTCTCGATGAGCCGGCGGCAGGGCTCGATCCTCATGCGCGCGTCGAGCTCAAGGAGCTGCTGCGCCTTCTCCGCGAGCGTGGCAAGACGATCTTCCTCTCGTCGCACGTGCTCGCCGATCTCGAGGAGATCTGCGACGAGCTCGTCGTGATCAAGAAGGGAACTGTCATCTTCTCCGGCGACATCGCAGGGTTCCGCAAGCAGATGCGGTCGACGACGCGCTGGCGTCTTACCGCGGTGAGCCGCGCGATCTCGCTTCCCTCCGGACTGCGCGGCGAAGTCGTCGAGAGCGGTCCGACCTCGATCGAGTTCGAAGGCGACCTCACCGCGGCCGAGCGCGCGCGCTGGATCGCGGATCTCGTCGCGCGCGGCATCGACGTCTGCGAAGTGACTCCGCTCCGCTCCACCCTCGAACAGGAATTCGCGAAGGCGGTGGAAGAAGAGGAAGAGATGGAGGCCGCGTCGTGATCGCGATTCTTCACTACGCGCTGCTGAAAGGAATGCGCGACAAGTCGACCGTGATCTTTCTGCTGACGCCGATCACGATGGCGACTGCCTCGCTGCTCGGCGTCGTCGCGGCGAGCGGGCATCCGACGTTCCCGCTCTATTACTCGCTCGAATGGACGCCCGCTCAGAATGCGTACCAGGTGGCGTTCATCTCGACGATGTGCGCGGTCTGTTTCGCGAGCCTCTCGGGATTCTGGATGTTTCGCTCGGAAGTCGCGACGAAGGCGATGGGCAGCTTCGTTCTCGCGAAGCGTCCGATCCTCATCATCATGGCCATGATCCTTTACTCCTCGGCGATCGCGGTGATTTCGTGGGTGATGGCGATGGGTGCGGCGCGAGTGCTGACCGGCGCGCAGCCGCCGAATGCCGGCAGGCTTGCGGCCGCAGTCGTCGTCATCTCTGTCGCCTCGGCGGCGATGGGTGCGATGTTCGTGATGATCTCCGCGCAACCGCAGATGCTCATCGGTGCGTATTGCGGCTCGTGCCTGTTTCTTCCGTTTCTCGTCATGGAGTCCAACCGGCCGAAGGTGATGATGCTCGCCGTCGTCACCGCGGCCCTCAGCGCGTCCATTGCGACGTTCCTGCTGGAGCGGCGATGCACTACCTAGCACTTGCGCGATTCCGTCTGCTGACGATTCTTCGGACCTCGACGGGGATCTTCATCATTTGTCTGATTCCCTGCATGTTTGCTGCGCTGATGCTCAGCACGATCACGGAGCCGATCTTTCGTATGGAGCCGTGGGAGTTTCTGCGGATCCATGCGTGCGCAGCGATCGCCGTCTGGGTCATACACGGCATCTTCATCACCTTCGCGACGATCCTGACCGGCAAGGTGAAGAGTACCTACGACGACGTGACGATCGGTGTGAAGCCCGATCTGATGGACATGGCGCCCGTTTCTCCCAGCGAGCGCTTCTGGGGTGAGGCACTCGGCACGTTCGCCGCGATGGCTCTCATTCACCTCTGCGCCTTACCGCTGCTGACGAGCATCGCGGCACTCGGTCCGCTGCCGACCTCCGCGTTTCTTTGGATGGAGCTCGTGATTCTCGCGGCGATGTCCCTTGCGAGCGCGAGCGCCGCCTGGCAGCGCCGCGCACCACGCACGAAGTTCAGCGCGACGCGCGGTCCGCGCAATGCGATCGTCGTCGTAATTCTGCTTCTGTTGATCGTACCGCTCACGACGCGCTGGGCCGCCCTCCGCGATGCGCTGACCGCGTTCATGCCATACCGCGCCTCGCCGAAAGCGTGGGCCGACGTCGTTGGAGCCGTTGACAATCCGCTGCTGTTCGTGACGCTGCTGTTGCTGCTCTACGCCGGAACGATGACCTACTACTACGTCAGCGCGACCCGCAAGCGGGCACTGGAGAACTGACATGCTTTGCAGCCTTTGTGGAAGTGAGAACCGGGGTAACGCGAAGTTCTGCGACTCGTGCGGCGGATCGCTCGACCGCACGATCACACGCACGGGGATCGATCCCGAGCTCGACGCCGTGCGCAAGGCCTTTCACGACCGTTATGTCGTCGAATCGCTTCTGGGCCGCGGCGGAATGGGCAACGTGTACAAGGCGCGCGAGCGAACGCTCGATCGCTACGTCGCGCTGAAGATCGTCCCCGAATACCGCGCGAAGGATGAGCAGTTCATCGAACGCTTTCGCCGCGAGGCACGCATCGCCGCGCGACTCAGGCACCCGCGCATCGTCTCCGTTCACGAGGTCGGATCGATGGGACCGTTCCCATATTTCTCGATGGACTACATCGAGGGGAGCACACTGCGCGCGCTCGTCGAGCGGCGCAAGCCGCTGCCGCAGGAAGACTCCATCGCGATCGTCGTCGAGATCTGCCGCGCTGTGGCGCATGCGCACAACAAGGGAATCATTCATCGCGATCTCAAGCCCGAGAACGTGATGATCGACAACGAAGGCGACGTCTTCGTCATGGACTTCGGCCTGGCGCGTGCGGCCGAGGATGTCGTGCTCACGACGCCGGGGATGATCATGGGGACGCCGTACTACATGAGCCCCGAGCAGCTCTCGGGAGAGAAGCTCGACGAGCGGAGCGACATCTACTCGATCGGTCTCATCCTCTATTATTGCCTCACGGGTGAGGATCTCTTCCGCGCGGAAAACGTCACGGCGATCCTCAGCAAGCATGCCGAGATTCAGACCCGCGAGCTCGTCAAGTCGCATTCACTGCTGCCGCCGAATCTGGAGGACGTTCTCGTGTCGATGCTCGAAGAAGATGCCAACATGCGCGCAAGATCGGTGAAGGAGATCCTCGAGCGGCTGACCCTGCGCCGCATCGTGGCGCTCGGCCTCGCGGCAACGGAAGGGCAGCCGCTGCCTGCCGCAGAGACTACGCCAACGGTCGCCTTCGCGCAGACGCAGCCGCCGGTAGCCGAGGATTCCGCGATCGTCGTGGCGGCGGAACGCCGCAAAGCGCGCCTCCGCTCGTTGTTGGATACGTTTTGAGTGACGAGTGATGAGTGACGAGTGGCGAGTGATGAGTGACGAGTGACGAGTGGCGAGTGGCGAGTGATGAGTGGCGAGTGACCACGCGGCTTGATTCGACTCGCTACTCGGTACTCGTCACTCGGTACTCGTCACTCGGTACTCGTCACTCGGTAGGATAATCGGGTGATGCGGGTTCGCTTCACCCGATTCACATTCGACTCGGAGCAGCGTGTTCTGCTCGAAGATGGGCAGCCGCTCCACATCGGGCCCAAGGCGTTTCTGCTGCTCGACCTTTTGATTCGCAACGCGCCGCGCGCACTCAACAAGAAAGAGCTGTACGAGCAGATCTGGCCCGACACTTACGTCAACGAAGCGAATCTTGCCGGCCTGATCAACGAGGTGCGCGCGGCGTTAGGCGAGAGCGCGCGGGAGCAGCATGTTATTCGTACGGTTCACGGCTTCGGCTACGCATTCGTCGCTGCAATCGATGGTTCGGAAGTCGCGCCTGCTGCGGCCGGACTGGTCGTCTTCCGCGGCCAGGAGTATCCGCTGAAGGAAGGAGTGAACGTCCTCGGCCGCGACGCGAGCGCGGACATTCAGATCGACGACAGCACAGTCTCGCGCCGCCATGCGTCGATCACGATCTCGAGCTCGGCAGTGCTACAGGACCTCGACAGCAAGAACGGCACGTTCGTCGACGGCGAGCGCCTCGACGCTCCCATCACGCTCGGCGACTCGCAAACCTTCGTCCTCGGCGACGCCTCGGTCGTATTCCGGAGATCGCAACTGGCGGGAACGACGATTACCGTCGCGCCGGAACGCGGCTAGTTCCTTCTCCCCTCGTGAGAGGGGAGAAGGTGGCCCGAAGGGCCGGATGAGGGGCTACCTCTTCATCTTCGCGGCCTTCGCCATCTCGGCCCGCATGCTCTTCGTGCTGGCAAGCAACTCCTGATCGGTAATCTGCGGAAGCAGTTCATCGATCACCGTCAGCGCCTCGGCGAACTTCCCCTTGTTCGCGAGCTCGATCGCCTTGTTGATCTCCACCGCCTGCCGCTCCGCCGCGAGATGGCTATCGTATTCGGCGAGCACGGAGGTGATCTTCGAGCGCAACTCGTCGTCAGTGGTTTCCTTCTGCACCATGCGGAGAATCGGCGCGGCTTCCTCCATCTTCTCCTGCTTCATGAGCACTTCGGCGTGATGCAAATGGGAAAAGAGAATCGATTCGCGACATTGCCTGATGGACTCGCGATTTCCAGTAAACGAAACGACGCTGAGCATGCGCGTCGCCTCCTCGACGCGATCCGCCCAAGCATAGAGTTGCACAAGATTGAACGCGACGTCCTCCTGGCCAGGTGCGAGTGCCAGACTCTTTTCCAGCGCGGCGATTCCGGGTGCAGGCGCATCGTCAGCGATGACGTAGGTCGCGCCGAGGCCAGCCCAGGCGCGCGCAGAGTCGGGTGCGAGCTGTGTCGCGCGCTCAAAGAGCGTGCGCGCGCGGTTGACCTCCGACGCTGGTGCCTTTCGTCTGCGAGCCGCGTCGTTGGCCGCGCGGAGCAGAGTCGAACCGTAGGAGAGATACACATCGGGATCGTTCGAGCCGTATTTCACCGCGCGCTCGTACTCGACCGAGGCTTCCGCCGCGCGGCCACCGAGATCGTGCAGCAGCGCGAGCGTGGCATAGGCATCCGCGGAATCGCTCTGCTCGTAGATCGCTGTCTCGAGGAAGCGTTCGGCATCGGCCGACGCGCGTCCGTTCGTTCCTCGCGTGAGAAGATCGCCGAGGCGATAGAGCAGGTCGGGATGATTCATCGTCTGCGGCGCGGGGATCGTGGGAATCGCGAGATCTGCGATCGCGTAGCGCCGATACTGAAACGTCAGTCTGCGAACGTATGACTTCAGTTCCTTCTCCACGTCGTCGTACGACGCGTTGAATGCGATACGGAACGCATCCGCAGGTTTCTGATTCGCAGCGAGCAGGGTGAGGAACTTCGGCAGTTGCTCGTGTCGCTCGGGTGAGTTGAGGAGGTAGTGCAGAAGCGCCCACGACTCCGCGTAGAACACGCCCTGCCGTGAGCCTTCGTTGTAGTCCTTCGATGCGGTATCGATCGCGAAGAGCTGCGCGAGTGGAATCAACGCCTGATCGCGGAGCCACAGCACGTGATCCTTGACCGGAATGCCGAGATCGACGTTCTCGCCGCGTGCGGAGAAGGTGGAGTAGTACTCGGCGATTCCTTCGTGGAACCAGAGTGGAAGCCCCGGCAGCGTGTTCTTGACGAAGTAGTGCGTGAGCTCGTGATAGACGACGTGATCGATACCACCTGGCGCGCCGGCATCGAGCAGGATGAAGTTCGCCTGATCGCTGCCGAGAAAGAGACCGCTGACTTCCGCGCGGTGCCCCAGCATCAGATCGCGATACGGAGCGAACGACGACTCGTTGCGAAACACGTAGACGTTCGTCGGGACCGCCGAATGCACCTTGAGTTGCGTGATGCGGCCGATGGCCTCGCGCATGCGCATCAGGTTCTGCGCGATCTCGGATGTCGGCCGCTCGCCCGCGTTGCTGAAGATATGAAGATCGCCGCACTCGATCGCAATCCATCGTTCCCGTTCGGAAGGGAGCTCGACCGCGAAGGTTTGAAGGGCAAACACGAGAACGAGAGCGGCCTGGAAGGCGCGGCGGGGCATTGGGGAAGAGTAGTGCATCAGGACGCGCGGCGTCGTGACGGAGCGGACTCAATCAAATCGAGAGGTTCGAAGCGTTTCCCGAGGACCACATCGGGATCGCCGCCAATCCATTTGCGAATGATCGTCGCGTAGACGCGGCGGAAATCGATGCGTACCTGCAAGTCACCTTCGTCGAGATCGGCCAGGTCGTAGGGATCGCCGTAGAGCTGACCACCTGCGACTCTTGATCCGAGCAGCATCAGCGAGCCACCTTTGCCATGATCGGTTCCGAGGCTCGCGTTCTCGGCGACGCGGCGGCCGAATTCGGACCAGGCCAGCACCAGTGTCCGATCGGCGATCCCGAGATTCTCGATGTCGGATTGAAACGCCAGCAGCGAGAGCGAGAGATCGGATAGCAGATCGGCGTGGATTCCCGCGAGTGAGCCCCCCTGGCCGGGCGGCCGGATTTGATTCGCATGCGTGTCGAACCCGCCGAGCGTGATCCAGATGATGTGCGTCCCGACATTCTGACGGATGGTCTTTGCCGCGAGCGACAGAGCGCGGCCGAGATTCGTTGCCGGATAGCCGGCGCTCCCTTTGGGCACTCGTGAAAGCGTATCGACGGCAATGAAGGCCTTCGTGCCGCTCTCTCGAATGAATTCGAGAAGCTCGGTGCCGCGAGCCACGCCGTAGTTCGCGCGCAAAGAAGATTCGAAGAGCGCGCTCTCTGCGGCATCGCCTGGAATCCCGGCTACATTGAAAGACTCGAGATCCGTAAGACATGCCGGCAGGGCACGGGCGGCAACGAGACCGCGCGGCGTGTAGGGCGTCACGCCTAGATCCTCGACGGGACTCGAGGCATAGAGATCAGCCCAGCGTCCGATCCAACCGCGTGGTTCGGTGTCTGGATCCTCGCTTGCGGTCATCCAGACGTCTTCGCAGCGGAAGTGCGAACGATCGAGTGAACTGAAGCCGACTTGCGGAACAATCGCGAGTTTCCGCTGCAGATAAAGATCCTTCAAACCGGGGAGCGAAGGGTGAAAGCCGATCGTCGAATCGACGGGGAGGATCTTCGCATCAGGAATGCCGAGTGTTGGCCGCGCGGCGCGATAGCGCGGATCGGTGTAGGGGATGAACGTATTCAGAGTGTCATTCGCCCCGATCATCTGGAGGATCACGAGGCTGCGGCCCCCGGCGGTCGCGTCGGCTCCGAGACTCGCCGCCTTCAGGGCTGGCGATACGGCGGCGAATGTGACCGCGGCCGTTGCCGTCTTTAGAAAATCGCGCCGGGTGACGCTGCTTCCTTCGCGCATCACATCACCTGCCATTCGGGAAGCGACAGCACGAGATGCGCGAGGCCGCGAAGCCGCGACAGGAAGCTGATGCCTTGAGGCAGAGTGCCCGATGGCGCGAGGTAACGGAGGAGACCATCGCGCACTTCAGGAGCGAGCGGCGGCACGTCGAGTTGCGTGAGGTAGAGATCGACGTACTGTTCCGCAGTTCCGGCTGTTCCAAAGCTGAGCGGATCGAAGTCCAGCACTTCGCGGTTCGCCAGATTGAAGCGCTGCAGTAAAGCGTTAGCCGTGATCCATGTCGTACCCGACGGCCAGCCCTTGACACTGGGTGGCTCGAACGGAATCTGACCCTGTGCGCGGAGGCTCGTGGTGAGGCCCTCCGTCTCCCTGTCCAGTCGAAGCAGGCGATGTGCCATGACGGCGCGATCGATGGGGGACTTCACTCTGCTCCAGAGAGCTCGCTCCGAGTACATCTCGTCGCTGGTCAGAATTGCAGTGAGCAGCGGCTTGAGCTGCGTGTCCTGATCCGCGTAAATCCGTGCGAATCGATCGACGACCGCTGGTTCCGGATTGTCGTACGCGAAGTAGGCGAACAGTTTCCCGGCGATGAAGCGGGCATGATCGAACTTGCCGCAGATGATGCGGATCACGTCTTCGCCCCCGAGGTCGCCGGTTTCACCCATGAAGGATTTTGCACCGTGATCGTGCTGCTCGTCGTTGAAACGAAATTGCTGATGGGTTGCGCCCGGCGGAGCAGCGTTGGTCCATCCTGTGAAGGCGCGGGCCGCGGCGAGGACGTCGCTCTCCGCGTAGTGGCCGCGGCCGAGTGAAAAGAGCTCGAGCAGCTCGCGCGCGAAGTTCTCGTTCGGGTGATCCTTGACGTTCGTGTTGTTATCGAGCCAGAACATCATCGCCGGATCCTGGGCCATTGCCAGAAGCAGCCGGCGGAAGTTGCCCGTCGCGTGTGTTCGCAGCGTGATGTTCTGGAGTACGAGATACGCAGGCGCCTGGAACTTGGTCCAGCTCGTCGCGAAATGATTGTGGAGAAAAAAGACCATCCGCTCTTCCAGCGGCCTGGCCGTATAGATCATGCGGGCCAGAGCCCACCGGATTCCGTTCTCGGGATCCGACGTGAGCTCGACGAGAGGAGAAGGCATGCCTTCCAGCCGCCGATCGAGGTCGTCGTTGGAAGTCGTCTCGTAGTTGACGAGATCGTCCACGGTCGCCTCGAGGCCGTTGCGCACGGCACCGAGGATTTCCGATCGAGAGGCTCCGAAGCCGGCGCGCCGGAAGAGGTGAGCGGCCGCCTGTTCGTTCCAGATCATCGTCATTTCGGATTGCGATCATATTAGCGCGAACTAATATTGTTCCTGATGCCTTACACCGTTCTCGCCTGCGAGCCGATCCTGCCGCTCACGATGCTTTTCATGCCGTGGACGAATGCGCTGCGAGCGGGTTTCCTCGCTCTGGCGCTCGTCGTGGCGGTGAAGTGCGGGGCATTCGCGATTCTTCAACGCGGCGCAATGTCGGCGTCCTTCGCAGCGACAGCGATGTTCGTGGCAAACATCGTGAGCACGCTCGCCGGATTTTTTGCGGCGATGGCGTTCGTGGCTCCATCGGCGCTCGGCGTCGGTCTCCTCCTCGCCCTGATGATCTCGATCTTCCCGGCGCGGCGGTTGTCAGACAACATTCCGCGATTGAGCATGGTTGCCGTGCTCGTTCTGATGGCGGTGCTCTACATCGGATCGGTGGTTCTCTTCATGTTCGCGCAGAAGATGGCGCTCGACGGGAACCTGCTCGCATATTGGGCGATCAAGTATGCGTACATCGTCTGCGCCCTGCTGATCAGCATGACGCTCACGACGTTCTGGGAGGAGTACGTGGTCTGGCGCATGGCCGGGCACGAGAAACACACGTTTCTCACCCCCGTGTTCCGTGCGAATGCGATCGCGCTGTTTCTCGTCATGCTCGTTTCGGCGATCGCCGTTCTTCCGCAGCGGCTGCGGTCTCCCGACTTCCTCATCGCACTGCTGTTCCATTGAGTTCTCTCCTCGATTAGCGTGACGCACGGTTTTTGCTTAGAATCCGTGACCCTCATCGGGAAGCAGAAAACATCACAGTCAGCTGCCGTCGCCGATGTGGCGGCGTGCGCACCGGAATGGACCGACATCCTCCGGCAAATGATCTTCATCCGCCGCTTCGAAGAAGCGACGGAGCGTGAGTTCCGCCGCGGCAAAATCGGCGGATATCTTCACGTCTACTCAGGACAGGAAGCCGTTGCCGTCGGCATCCTCAGCGCGACGAAGAAGAACGACATCGTGTTCGCAGGCTATCGCGATCACGCCCACACGCTCCTCCTCGGTTCCGACCCGGGCCGCGTCATGGCCGAGCTCTTTGGGAAAGCCACAGGCGTCTCCAAAGGCAAAGGCGGCTCGATGCATCTCTTCGATGTCGAGCATGGGTTCTACGGCGGCTATGGAATCGTCGGAGGGCATCTGACGCTCGCCGCCGGCTCCGCATTCGCTCTTCGCTACAACGAGACCGATCGCATCGCCGTCTGCTACTTCGGCGACGGCGCGATGAACATCGGCTCGTTTCACGAAGCGTTGAACATGGCGGGGCTCTGGGGCAAGCAGGGGATGTGTCCCGTGCTCTTCATCATCGAGAACAACGGCTACGCGATGGGCACCTCGGTCGAGCGCCACTCCGCGCTCACGGATCTCGCCGCGCGCGTTCGCGCGTACAACATCCAGAGCGAGAAGGTCGACGCGCAGGATGTCTTCGCGGTGCGCGGCGTTGCCGATCGTGTCGTGAAGCAGATTCGCGAGACCGGCCAGCCGTACTGCATCGAGGCGATCACGTATCGCTTCTCGGGTCACGGCGCGGCGGACATCCTGCAGCCGTATCGCTCGAAGGACGAAGTCGAGGAGCACAAGCACCGCGATCCGATTCTGATTCTCAAGAAACGTCTGCAGGAGATGTGCGGTCTGAAGGACGAAACGATCCAGGGCTTCGAAGACGAAGCGGCGGAGCGCGTCGCCGCTGCCGTGAAGTTCGCCGAGGAGAGTCCGCTGCCGGAGGGTGGGGAATTGTTCACCGATGTCGTCGCCGAGCATGGGCCGCGGCCGGTTGCGGAGGACATCGTTCGATGAGCGAGATGAGTTACCGCGACGCGATTCGCGCCGCGATGATGGAAGAGATGGATCGCGATCCGAGCGTCCTCATCATGGGTGAGGACATCGGCATCTATGAAGGCACGTTCCGCATTACGGCCGGAATGCTGAAGAAATATGGGGCGAAGCGCGTGATCGATACGCCGATCGCCGAAGCGGGCATGGTCGGCACGGCAGTCGGCATGGCAATGCTCGGGCTGCGTCCGATCGTCGAGATGATGACCGTGAACTTCGCGATCGTCGCTGCCGATCAGATCCTCAATCACGCGGCGAAGATTCGCTACTTCTCGGGCGGACAGGTCGACATTCCGGTCGTGATTCGGGGGCCGCATGGCGCGGGCGTGCAGCTCTCCGCGCAGCACTCGCAGTCGTTCGAGTCTTTCTACGCGCACTTCCCCGGACTCAAAGTCGTCGCGCCGGGCTCGCCTGCCGATGCCAAGGGACTGCTCAAGACCGCGATTCGCGGAAAAGATCCCGTGATGTTCCTCGAGAGCGCGGCGCTGTACGGCATGAAGGGCGAAGTACCGGATGATCCGAACTTCACCGTGCCGTTCGGCGAGTCGCGTCTCGCGCGCGAAGGGCGCGACGCGACGATCGTGTCGTGGGGCCGCATGCTGCAGCTCTCGCTGATCGTGGCGGAGAAGCTCGCCAAAGATGAAGGCATCGAGCTCGAAGTCGTCGATCTGCGCTGCCTCCGGCCGCTCGATATGGAGCCGGTGTATGCCTCGGTCTCGAAGACGCATCGCGCGATCGTCGTGCAGGAGCAGTGGAAGCCGTTCGGTCCGGGCGCCGAAATCTCGGCGAGCATCAACGAGAAGATGTTCGACGAGCTCGACGCGCCGGTTGCCCGCGTGACCGGAGAAGATGTGCCGATGCCCTATGCGCGCAACCTCGAGTTGCTGGCAACGCCGCACGAAGAGCATGTGATGGCGGCAGTGAAGAGGGTGCTGTACAGAGAGTGACGAGTGACGAGTGATGAGTGACGAGTGATGAGTGTGACGACGCACCAACTCGTCACTCGCAACTCATTACTCGTCACTGGAGCGAAGCGATGGAAATCATCATGCCCAAGATGGGCGATGCGATGAGCGAAGGAAAAGTCGTCCGCTGGTACAAGCAGGCGGGCGATGCCGTGAAGAAGGGCGAGCCTGTGCTCGAGATCGAGACCGACAAGGTGAATCTCGATCTCGAGTCGGAGCAGGATGGAACGCTCGCCGAAGTCGCTGCGGCGGAAGGGGAGGTCGTGCCGGTTGGCGGGCGGCTCGCCCTTGTGCTTGCCGCAGGCGAAAAAGCGCCTGAGCCCTCGCGCCGCGCGACGGACAAGAAAGATTCGGTGAAGCATTCGACGGGCGAATATGCGGAGACCGTCGAGATGAAGGGACCGCGCGTCGATCGCGCTGCCGCACCTCCCGTCGCTGCGAATGTCGTCGCGATGCCGGCGGCAGGCGGCCGCCGCAGATCCTCGCCTCTGGCGCGCAAGATGGCAGCTGAGATGGGCGTGAGCCTCGATCAGATTCAGGGATCGGGACCGCAAGGCCGCATCGTCGCGAGCGACATCAAAAGTGTAGGACAGGCGCCCTCGCCTGTCCCGGTCTCGCTCAAACCCCCCTCACAAGGACAGGCGGGGATGCCTGTCCTGCAGGGGAAATCCATCCCTCTCACCGCGATGCGCCGCACGATCGCAAAGCGGCTCGCCGAATCGACGGGACCAATTCCTCACTTCTATCTCACGGCCGACTACGACGTGACGAATCTCCTCGCGATGCGCGCGCAGCTCAACGAGGCTCTCGGCGCGAAGCTGAGCCTGAACGACTTCATCGTTCGTGCCGCGGCGCTCGCACTGCGGCATCACCCGGCGGTGAACTCGAGCTGGAGTGAAGATGCGATCACGCAACACGGCGAGGTTCACATCGGCATCGCCGTCTCTACAGCGGAGGGATTGATCACGCCTGTGATTCGCAACGCGGATCAGAAGTCGATTGCGGACATCGGCGCGGAAGTGCGTGCTCTCGCCGAGAAGGCGAAGAACCGCAAGCTGCAGCCGCACGAATACCAGGGCTCCACCTTCACGATCTCCAACCTCGGCGCCTGGGGCATCGAGGAATTCACTGCGATCATCAATCCGCCGAACGTGGCGATTCTCGCGATCGGTGCCGCCGAGGCGCGGCCCGTCGTGAATGCGGAGCGACAAGTCGTCGTCCGCGACCGTATCAAGATCACGATGTCATGTGATCATCGGGTGGTCGACGGTGCGGCCGGCGCGGAGTATCTCAAGACGCTGAGGCAGTATCTCGAGCAGCCGATTCGACTGCTGCTATGAGACTGGCCGCCGCCCTTCTTCTTCTTGCTCCATCGATCTTCGCCTGTGATCTCCACGTGCGCCAGACGAGCAACCGGCTCGAGTGGGATCGCTACATCGGCGCGATCGGTTACAAGGTCACAGAGTCGCTCGACGAGTTCAGACACGAGACGAACT
>CAZKID010000010.1:0-32506 GCA_964552405.1 uncultured Thermoanaerobaculia bacterium | reverse complement strand
AACGCCAGCAGCATCGCGACGCTGCCGACCATCGTGTAGATGAAGAACTGCGTTGACGCGGCGTCGCGGTTCGGCCCGCCCCAAAATTTCACGAGGAAGAACGCCGGGATGATCATCGGGATCGCCGGGGCAGTGGCCGTGGTGCTCGGCGTTGGCGGATGGTTCATGACGCATCAGAAGACGCAAACGGCGGTAACCGCGACGAGTACGACGGCGACGAGCGGAACGCAAGTGACATCGACGGCTACAACCTCGACTGCACCGATCGCAGCGGGGCATGGTGTGTTGCTGTTGTCTGCTTCGCCCTGGGGCGATCTGTCGCAGATCGTTGCTTCGGATACGAAGAAGAAGGTCGATCTGAACGATGAGTCGTCCTCGACACCGACTCGCGTTGAGCTCGCGGCAGGTACGTACACCGTGACGCTCAAAGGGCCGAACGGAGATCAAACATTCGACGTGAATGTCGAAGCGGGAAAGAGCGTCAAGATCCATAAGGACCTCGGTTCACCCGATCTTCTCAATCAGGCCGAGAAGGAGATCCAGCCGTGACTCGCGTGAGGCTTCTTTCGATTGCACTGATTCTGTTGTGCGTACCGGTCGTTGCATTCGCGTCCTGGTATGACGATTACGACGCGGGTGTGAACGCTGCGCGTAAAGGCGACTGGAACGGTGTCGTCTCGAAGATGAGCTCTGCGATCAAGGGCAAAGGAAGCGAGAACAATCACGAGCGCACCTACGGTGCCATCTTCATCAACTATCACCCGTATTACTACCGCGGTGTCGCGTATCTGAATCTCGGGAAATACGAGCAGGCGATCAGCGACTTCGAGAAGACGAGCGGACCGGGCGAAGTCGATCTGGGCGGCATCGATACGCTGATGCAACGCGCGAAATCCAAGCTCGAATCGTCGCAGACGCCGGTCGAGCCGTCGCCGACGCCTGTGCAACCGCGCCCAACACCTCCGACACCAACACCGACGCCGGTCCCGACGGCGCCCGCGATGGATCCCGCATTGCGATCGCGCGTGCAGGCCGCACTCGATAATGCGAACGCGCATCTCAAGTCCGCACAGCAGCGCAAAGCGACTGCGTCGCCGCAATACACACAGGCGATGAACGCAGTCATGAGTGCGAACTCGGGACTCGCGTCTGCGAAGACGAACGATGATCTGAACAACGTGATGGCGACCGCGCAGAACGCGGTGCTGCTCGCAGATTCCGCCCCTGCACCAGGCGCGCCGCCGGCGCCTGTTCCAACGCTCGTCCCGACGAAGCCGGTGCAGGCGACGGACCTCGCGCTCGGTCCGACGAAGGAGCGTCTGCGCAAGGCGCTCGAGAAGTATTTTTCCGGCGAATTCGAGGAAGCGACGCGCGGATTCGCATCGCTCTCAAAAGATCTCCCCAACAACGGCTGGATCTGGGCCTTCCTCGGCGCGTCGCAGTATTCGCAGTATGCGTTCGAGGCGGACGACACCTACAAAGCCGCCGCAATGGTGTCGTTCAAGAAAGCCAAACAGCTCGGCCGTTTCAACGGCGGGCTGCCGCAGAAATACTTCTCGAAGCGAATCCGCAAAGCGTTCGAGAACGCGGGATAAGAGAGGAACACCGCGGGCCCGCGTGAACCGCGAGCCCGCGTGACCAGTCTCCTACATCGGCGGTTCGTTCGACGGCTCGCTCTTGGCCGGCGTTTCCAGAGACATCTGTTCGGGCTCTGGTGCGGGTGCCGGTGAACTGCCGGGCATCATGTTGCCGACACTCGTCGCCACATTGCTCGCGGTCGACTTCACCTGCGCGACGACGCGGCTGATGATGCTCCGCTTCTTCGGCGCAGCCTTCTTCTTCGGAGCAGCGGCTTTCTTCGCTGGGGCCGCTTTCTTCGGAGCGGCTTTCTTCGGTGCCGCTCTGCGCGCTGCGGCTTTCTTCGGTGCTGCTTTTTTCGGGGCGGCTTTCTTCTTCGGGGCCGCCTTCTTCTTCGCGGGCGCTTTCCTGGCGGCCTTCTTCGCCGCTTTCTTCGCAGGCGCCTTCTTCACTGCCTTCTTGGCCGGCTTCTTTGCGGCCTTCTTCGCGGACTTCCGGGAGGCTGACTTCTTTGCAGCCATTCGTTGTCTCCTTATCAAGAACTTATGGGGCGGGGAGCCGTAATGTTTTGACGTGGGATCAACGCAGCGTGGCAACTCCGTTGCACGAAATTCAATTTAGACGAACATGCCGCGATTGTCACGCCCGATGCGACTGCCGCGATGGACAATCGCTGTCGCCCTCCTGATCTGGCTGGCCGGATTCCTCACGTCCATCTGGCTGTACCTGCTCGATCGTCGCGTCACGCGTGAGCTCGTTCAGCATCGCTGGCGCGAGCCGACGGTGTTCGTTTCGTCGGTCACCGGTCACGAGTTCACGCGCGTCTACGGCCTCGACTGGCGCACGACACCGCCAATTTCCATTCGAACGATTCCACGGCCCGTCGCCGATGCGTTCGTCGCGGCCGAGGATGTGAGGTTTCGTCATCATCCGGGGGTCGATCCGATCGGGATGCTGCGCGCCGCATACACCGATCTGCGCGCACACGGCATCGCACAAGGTGGATCGACGATCGATCAGCAGATCATCAAGACGCGCTATCTCTCGCAGGAGCGCACGTGGCGGCGAAAGATCGTGGAGATGCTGCTGGCCGTCGCGCTCGACCTTCGGATGAAGAAGGACGAGATCCTCGAGATCTATCTCAACGAGGTCTACCTCGGGCACAGCGGCGGCAAGCCTGTGCTGGGGATCGACGAGGCCGCGCAGCTCTACTTCAACAAGACCGCGCCCGAGTTGCGGCTCGATGAGGCGGCACTGCTGGCGAGCATCATTCGCGCGCCGAATCGCGACACGCCGGAGAAACGCCCCGACCTCGTCCGCGCGCGCCGCGACGCGATCCTGAAGGTGATGCACGATCACCACTGGATCGACGACGCGCAGTTCAACGACGCGGCCAATCGCTCCGTGGAGTTTCGTCGCGGATCGATTCCCGAAGCGCCGTTTCCGTTCTACATGCGAGCGCTTCGCGCGTCGATCGTCGACGAGATCGGAGTGCGTCCGATCATCGAAGGCGGGCTGACGATCGTCTGCGAGCTCGATCCCAACGCGCAACGCGCGGCCGAGCGCGTTGCGCATCATGCGCCCGCACAACTCGCTGCGCGCTTCGATTGGATTGCAGCGGCGTCTCGTCAGGAGCCGCTCGAGGTCGCGATTCTCTCGGTCGATCCTCGCAGCGGGGGGGTGCGTGCGCTCGTCGGCGGCAGCGATTACGACGTGTCTCCGTTCGATCGCACGTCGAGCATGCGGCGGCAGCCCGGTTCGGCATTCAAAACGTTCGCTTATCTCACCGCGATCGCGAGAAAGCGCGTCACGCCTTCGACGCTCCTTCTCGATGAACCGCTGACGTTGACCGCCGCGAACGAATCCTGGTCGCCGCATAACTACGACGAGGCATATCGCGGCCGCGTCTCGCTGCGCGAAGCATTCGAACATTCGCTCGACGTGCCGGCCGTGCGAGTGTCCGAGGATGTCGGTGTGCGGCGCGTGATCACCACGGCACATCGTTTTGGATTCGAGGAGCACTTCAACAACGTGCCGGCGATTCCCCTCGGCGTCACGGAAGTCACGATGCGTGAGCTGACCGCGGCATACACCGCGTTCCCGAATCTCGGCGTGCGCGTCGAGCCCTACCTCCTCACCGATGTGCGCGATCGCGAAGGGAAGAGTCTCTTCGCGCGCAACGTCGAGCGCTCGCGCCCTGCCGATGAAGCTCCAGCGTACGTGATGCACTCACTTCTGCGAGGAGTCGTGCAGCGTGGAACGGCCGCGCGCCTCAAGCGCTTTGGACTTGCCTATGCAGCGGGCAAGACGGGAACGACGAATGACTATCGCGATGCGTGGTTCGTCGGCTACACACCCGACATGGTGACGACCGTATGGACCGGCTTCGATCATGGTGCTCCGTTGCGGCTCTCGTCGGCCGAAGCTGCGATTCCGATCTGGGGCGCCTACATGAGCGCGATCCCGCACGAGCATCGCGAGCCTTTGCCGCCGAAGGGTGTGACGTTCCGCGATATCGATCCCGAGACCGGCATGCTGTGGCGCGAAGGTTGTCCCGGTCCGATTCACGAGGTCTACCTCGATGGCACCGCGCCCACGCATGCCTGTCCGCGCGGAATCATCGGCGGCATCGTGCGCAGAGTCTTCTTCTCACGTGAGGGATTTGGCGATCCGCCGGCGATCACAGTCGACCAGTTTCGGCGATGGGCCACGGAGGCGGATCGCGATCGGCGTGAGGTGGAGGGAGTGTGGGATCGGGTGCGGCGTTTTTTTGAATAGTCCGATCGCTGGTTTGACAACCACTCCTCCGAGGTCTAGTCTCACCCTCGCTGGATTGATTTGGGGCCGCTTGCAACCAGCTTAAAAAAAGCTAAATTGCCGCCGTTCGAATCTGCTTTTTTCGAGAGGCCCCACGTCACCCGGCGTGGGGCCTTTTTCTATGCAAGATTTCATACAGGCAATCGCAGACGAACACGTTTACCTCTTCGATGGCGCGATGGGCACGATGCTCTATTCGAAGGGCGTGTTCATCAACAAGTGCTACGACGAGCTGAACGTCCGCAATCCGGAGATCGTGCTGGAGATTCACCGCCAGTACGTCCGCGCAGGTGCGGAAATCATCGAGACCAACACGTACGGCGCGAATCACGTCAAGCTGCACGGCTTCGGCATCGAAGACGAGTTGCGTGACATCAACATCCGCGGCGCAGAGCTCGCGCGGAAAGCGGCGGGCGACTCCGTCTATGTTGCCGGCGCGATCGGTCCGCTCGGCATCCGCATCGAGCCGTACGGCCCGACCTCCGTCGATGAAGCGCGCGATCACTTCCGCAAGCAGGCCGAGGCGCTGCGCGATGGCGGCGTCGATCTCTTCATCCTCGAGACGATGGCGAACATCGCCGAGATCGAGCAGGGCATTCTCGCGATTCGCGATGTCTGCTCGCTTCCGATCATCGCGCAGATGACCATCGGCACGGATGGCCGCACGGCCTACGGCGACATACCGAAGACCATCGCGCAGCGGCTCGACCGCGCCGGCGCTGACGTACTCGGTCTCAACTGTTCGGTCGGTCCCGATCTGTTGCTCGATGCCATCGAGGAGATGGCGCATGTCTCCGCGAAGAAGATCTCGTGTCAGCCCAACGCAGGTCTGCCGCGCGACGTCAACGGACGGCAGATGTACATGGCGTCGCCCGACTACTTCGCGAAGTATGCGAAGCGTCTCATCCACAAGGGCGTGAAGTTCATCGGCGGCTGCTGCGGTACGACGCCGGAGCACGTCAAGATGATGGCTGACGCAGTTCGTCCGCTTTCGCCGCGCCGTGCATTCGTGATCGTCGAGCGAAACGGAAAGAAGGAAGAGACGCGCGGCGTCGAGCCCCAGGTGATGGCGCAGCGCTCCAACTGGGGACGCAAGATCGTCGCGGGCGAGTTCGTCAGCACGATCGAGATCACGCCGCCGAAGGGACCGAACCCCGACGCGATGATCCACTCCGTTCGTGCGATTCGCGAGGCGGGCGTGGATGCGGTCAATGTTCCCGATGGTCCGCGCGCGCAGAATCGGATGGGCGCAATCGCCGTTGCAGTGCTGCTGCAGCAAAACGTTGGGATCGAGACGGTCCTTCACTATTGCTGCCGCGACCGGAACCTGCTCGGCATGCACTCCGATCTCCTCGGCTGCGCCGCGCTCGGCCTGCACAACTTGCTGCTCATCACGGGTGATCCTCCCAAGATGGGGCCGTATCCCGAGGCGACGGCGGTATTCGACATCGACTCGATCGGCCTGACGAACATGGTGTCGCTGATGAATCGCGGTCTCGATCTCGGGGGAAATCCGTTCGGCGAACCGACGCGGTTCACGGTCGGCGTCGGCGTGAATCCCGGTCATCTCGATCTCGACTATGAGTTGCGCAGGCTCGACTGGAAGGTGAAGGCCGGAGCGGAGTACGCGATCACGCAGCCCGTCTTCGACGTCCGTCAGCTCGAGCACTTCCTCGGCCGCATCGAGCACATGGAGCTGCCGGTCGTCGCGGGGATCTGGCCGCTGCTTTCCTATCGCAACGCACAGTTCATGAACAACGAAGTGCCGGGTGTGAGCGTGCCGGACGATGTGATGGAGCGGATGCGGGTGGCGAGCGAGAAGTCGAAGGAGCATGCGCTGCACGAGGGTGTGTCGATCGCACGCGAGACGCTGTCGCGCGTGCGCGATCGCGTTGCAGGAGTGCAGGTTTCGGCCCCGCTGGGACGGGTCGATCTGGCTCTCGAAGTGTTCGCCGACTTCATCTCGAAAACGGCGGAAGATCGGCTATCGTGAGCGGATCATGACAGCGCTGATCCTGCTCGTGGCTCTCGTGTATCTCGTCGGCTGGGTCATGCTGGTCGCAGCAGCGTTTCGACAGAGCACCTTGTGGGGCTTGCTCGTGCTCTTCATCCCATTCGCGTTCATCGCCTTCGCAGTTGCGAACTGGAGCGAGGCACGCAAAGGCTTTCTGATCATGAGCAGTTGCCTCGGAATCGCTGTGGTAGGCGGAGTGATCGCCGGAATCGTCGCGCCGAACATGCTGTATCCACGGGAAAAGGTCGTTGATGAACCAGCCGCCGTGAAAACTGATTCGGCAGCGCTCGTGTTCAACACACCGGCAACGCCGGAGCCCGCGTACATTCCTCCGCCAGCAGCACCGAAGCCGGCAACAACGGTTGCCGCGGAACCAGAACCGGCGCAGCCGGTGATCAAGAAGGTCTACGTCGATAACGCCTCACACAAGTTCTTTCCGGAAGACTGCCAGAACCTGCCGCCCAACGCGTACAAGATGGCGAGGTCGCTGGCGATCGGGCAGGGGTATAAACCCGCGGGCTGTCCTTGAATTTGGGTTCGCGGTTGCGCGGGCTCGCGGTGGATTCGCTTAGCCTCTGATCGTTATGAGAAGCGTCGTGGCTAGTGCCCACGCATGTTGGAACGCGATCTCTGCCTGTTCTTCACCTTCCATCTGAACCATCACATGAATTCCGCGTGGATCGATGGTGATTCGGTCGCTTGCTGCCAGATGCGTTTTGATCGCAGCGGATGCCGTCGCATCGTTGGCAATTCGGTGCGCGAGCGCGGAGTCGCCGGAACATGCGAGTCCCGCGGGTTGCTGCGAGTCGCGTTGAATCGACAACACACCGCGCCCGCGCGACGGAAGGTCGATGAAGACTCGCAGGGGTGAGGCGAGCCCGCCTGTTCGCGTGCGCTTTCCGCCACGCATGCGCCAGGTGGTCGTCAAGTCCCGCCATGACACTCGCGTTGATAGCCACCCTGATTGGGCTTGAAGTCCCATCCGCGAAGCGAGTGCCGCGACCGAAGCCGCTTCGTGGCGCATCTCCACCAGCTTGATGCTGGCGACGATCACGACCGCCGAGATCAGCAAGAACATCAGACGTCCGCGCTCCACTTTGGGGCCATCGTCACCGCGAACCCGCGAACCCGCGCACCCAGCACCCCAGCACCCCAGTACCCCAGCGCCCCAGCGCCCTACCTCTTCTCCACCACCGCAATCGACACATCGTCATCGATCGGCCGTGTGCTGGTGAACGTCTTCCACTCTTCCATCACGCTTTGCACGAGTGAGTGTGCCGGCGCGGTGGGATTCCAGCCGATGATGGCGTCGAGATACGCGTCGCCGAATTCGCGGCTGTTCGTGTTGCGCGCTTCGGTCAGGCCGTCGGAGTGCAGCAGCAGGCGTTCGCCGGGCGCGAGCCAGCCTTGGGATTCCTCCCACTCCATCGCTGCTTTGATGCCGAGAGGGTAGGCGCCGCGGCCGATGCGCTCGGCGATCTTGCCTCCGCCGTCAATCTTCAGAATTGGCGGATGACCTGCGACCGTCGCGACGAAGCTGCCGTCGGCTGACAGCAGCACGTAGCAGCAGGCGAAGAACGAGCGATTCGTGCCGGTGCGGCAGAGGATTCGATTGAGGCTTCCGGTGATCGAGGCGGGCGATGGATCGATCTCGAGTTGCGTGCGGAAGGCTGCATGCGCAACGGCCATCACGAGGCCGGCGGCCATTCCATGTCCCGAAGCATCGCCGAACAACACGGCGAGCCGGCCGTCAGGCAGCGGCACGAAGTCGTAGATATCGCCGCCCACCATGTTCGCGACGATGTTGTGCGCGGCGATGTCGTACGTCGCCATCCGCGGCGGGAACTTCGGGACCAGTGTCGCCTGCAGGTCGCGCGCGAGCTCGAGCTCGTCGCGGAACTTCAGCTTGTCGATGATCTCCAGCGCGAGCAGTGCGGTCATCAGCAGGAACGTTGCGGATAATTCGACGAACGTCAGCACCGGCACGCGGTGCAGAGGGGCGGCGAGCGAGATCCGAAGAAAGATGAAGAAGATCTGCGCGAAGATGAACGCGAAGCGTCGGAGTGGCGCCAGCTTTTTCGCGACGCCATACATGATCGCGCTCGAGGTGCGGAGCCAGCGGCACCAGGCGCGCGGCTCTCCCTCGATCTCCGAGGCGTGATCGGCGACGAGGATGCGTTTCGTCTCCGGCCATTCATAGGAATAGAAGTTCGCGACATCGCTCGCCTTGAGCGAGCGAATCGTGTTTTTGCCGAGCTCCAACCAGTCGTGAAAGCGGGCCACGCCCCGATTGTACGTAGGAGAGCGACGCGGGTTTACACTTTGAGGAGCCGATGCCCTCCCAAAAGCTTCCCAGGCTGATGTGTCTGCTCCTCGTGTGGGCAGCGGCGGCGCATGGGCAGGAGCTTCCCTTCACGCATTTCACTCCAAACGATCAGGTTGCGCCGTTGACGTCGGCCAGCGTGCAGAAGATCGCGCAGGATCATCTCGGCTACGTCTGGTTCGCGTTCTACTCGACAGGGATCTCCCGTTACGACGGCCATTCGATGGAATCGTTCACGACGGACGACGGGCTGGCGGATCTCACGGTTCGCGAAATCCTCGAGGATGCGTCGCATCATCTTTGGGTTGGGTCCGAATCAGGGCTTGTCGTTTCTGAGAAGCCACTGGAGGCGTACGAGCCGGGCGGCCGCGTGCATTTCGTGTCGCAACTCGGCGGGACGCGGCTCGTGCACGCGCGCATTCGCCGCGATTGTGCGACCGAGCGCGATGGCTGGGTGTGGATCGGAACGCAGGACGGCATCTACAAATACCGCATCGATCACGGCAGGCTGACCGGCGTTGCGATCGATCTCGGGACGTTGCCTCGCGCAGTCAACTGCATCTACGCGCGCGCTGACGGCTCCGTGCTCGCGGGGATGAATCAGGGCGCGTTGATCAGCGTGGACGCCGCCGGTCATGCGAGAGAAGTTGCAACGCTGCCTGTCGCACCCGCGTCAATCATCGAGACATCCGATGGCCGCGTCTGGGGTGGAAGCGTCGATGGCGCGATCTGGACACTCAACGGTGATCAGATCACGACCGTAAATCGCGATTTTCATGAACGCGTCGTTGCGCTGCTCGAGGATGGCTCGCGCGTGTGGGCCGCCAGCCTCGGCTCCGGCGCGATGTGGATCGATCGGGCCGATCCGTCGAAGCGCGCGCTCGTTCGCCGCAGCCAGGGGCTCATCGGCGAGACACTCTGGGCGTTACTGCGCGATCGCGAGGGAAACATCTGGTTTGCGCAGAACGGCGGCGCCTCGCGGCTGCGCAGCGACTGGGCCGCGTTCGAGGCGTACACCGGGCGGCTGCATCCTGCCTCGCCGCCGATTCTCCCCGACGTCAGTGCGTTCTGTGTGCTGCCCAGGAACAGCTCACCGGTTCCGAGTCCGTGGTCTTCGTTTCTCTGGGTTGGCACGGGAGGCGGACTCGCGGGCATCGCTCCCGATGGCTCGACGCTCACGCTTCGCGCCGATCAGGGATTGCTGAGCAATTCGATCTACTCCGCGAGTTACGACGCGAGCGGAAGACTGTGGGTCGGGACCGTCGGTGGTGTCGCGTGCATCTCGACCGCGGAGCAGGTTCCGCCTGCGTTCGAGCACTCGACGAAGACGGCCGTGACGATCGCGGGTAAGCCGGCGATCATCTCGAGTTATCCATTCGATGTCAGCTACGGCGCGCGAGCGTTCGCAATGCCGGGCAACTTGCAGTCGATGTGGTTCGTTGGAACCCGAGGTGTTGAATCCGTAGCGAACGATCAGTGGCTGGTATTTCGCGCCGCCGATGGGTTGCCGCCGACCGGGGGCACGAGCATCGCCGTCGACGCGCGCGGCTTCGCATGGGTAACGAGCGCGGACAACGGCCTCTATCGATCGACGGCACCCGTCGCGGCGGGCGCGCGATTCGCGCCGGTGTGGACGACGGAGCAGGGTGCGCCGACCGACTCCATGCGCTCGCTGATGCTGCGCGGCGATGAGTTGTGGGTTGGCACTGCAGGTGGTCTCACAGTGCTCGACACGAAGACGGTGAAGCCAATCGCTGAGCTCTCGAGACACGAGTTGCATGGTGGGATGATCGTCGGAATCGCGGAGTCGCCCGCCACTGGGACTGTTTGGATCAGCGACAATGCCGGTCTCGTTGCGGTCGACCCGAAGACGTACAAAGTCGTCGATCGCGTGACGAAGGCCGACGGCCTGATCGACGACGAGGCGTGGGCATATGGTCCCATCGCAATCGGTGAGCAGGGGCGCGTCCACTTCGCGACGCCGAACGGCGTCTCGATCTTCGATCCCGCCGTGCTGGCGCCGGCGCCTCTTCCGCCGCCGATCCGCTTCCGCAAAGTTGCGTTTCGCGAAGATCGCGATGGCAACAACGAAATCGCGATCGAATATGCAGCACTCACCTTCTCCGATGAAACACGGGTGCGCTATCGGACGCGGCTGCGCGGTTACGACAACTGGTCGCCGGCGAAGACGGATTACAAGATTCGCTACACGAATCTACCGGCCTTCCTGTTCGCGCGCAGTTACGTCTTCGAAGTGCAGGCCTGCAACGCGGACGGGGTCTGGTCGCGTGAGCCGCTCCTCTGGAGTTTTTCCGTCATGCCTGCCTGGTGGTTGCGTTGGTGGGCATTTCTCGGCTACATCGTCATCATCGGTCTCGGTGGATATGTGATCAATCGCTTCCGGCTGCGGCATCTCAAGCGGAAAAACCGAATGCTCGAAGACCTCGTACTTTCGCGGACGGAAGAGATCCGTTCGCAGGCGCGCGAGCTCGAGACGCTCGATCGCATGGTCGAAGTCATCAACCGGGAGCTCGTGGTCGAGAATGTGTTGAAGAGCATTCTCGAGCAGGGACTCCGCCTCTTCCCGCAAGCGGAGAAAGCAGCGTTCGTGAAGTTCGATCACGAATCGCAGCGGACGGAAGTCGTCGCGGTGAGCGGCTACGACCCGGAGATCTTCCGCGGCTTCAGCATGTCGCTGGAAGAAGCGATGCGCCGCTATTCCGAGCACGCGGAGCAACTCGAGGAAGGCGTCTACCTCGTGCACGAAGAGGACTTCATTGCACTCGCGGGCTCGGACAAGACCGGCAAGCTGCCTGTCCCGAAGTCGATGCTCGCGATGGCCGTCACGCTCGGCGGACGCGTTGAAGGCTTTCTCGTCTTCGACAACTTCACCGATCGAAATGCATTCAGCCGTTACGACCTGCGCGTTCTGTCGCGTCTTCGCGAGCATGCCGTCTCGGCCATCAGCAAGGCTCGCATTCTTCGTGAACTGCAGATCAAGAACCGCCAGGCCGAAGAAGCGAATCAGGCGAAGAGCGTGTTCCTCGCGAACATGTCGCACGAGTTGCGCACGCCGATGAACGCGATCATCGGCTTCTCGGAAATTCTCACGGAGCGCCTCGCTGAAAAGATCGACACCAAGTATCTCGGCTTCCTGAAGTCGATTCTGACGTCGGGACAGCACCTCCTCGCGATCATCAACGACATCCTCGACCTGTCGAAGGTCGAGGCGGGCAAGATGGAGCTGTTCCCTGAGACCTTCAATGTGCGCCTGGCAATCGACAGCGTCTGTCAGGTGATGAAAGGAACGTCATCGCGCAAGAGCGTAACGTTCTCCGTCGAGGTCGGCCCTGGAGTCGAAGAGATCGAGACCGATCTGGCGAAGTTCAAGCAGATCCTCTACAACCTCTTGTCGAACGCGGTGAAGTTCTCGCACACAGGATCGCTCGTCGCCGTGCGCGCCAAGAGCATTGCCGGCAGCGAAGGAAAGCCCGAGTCGATTTCGGTGAGCGTGATCGATCACGGCATCGGAATCGCGCAAGAGCATCTGAAGGTGATCTTCGACGAGTTCACGCAAGTCGACACGACCGTCAGCCGTCAGCATGGCGGCACAGGCCTCGGTCTCTCGCTGGTGAAGAAATTCGTCGAGCTGCAGAAGGGCCGCATCGACGTGCAGAGCAAGCCCGGCGAGGGAAGCATCTTCACGTTCACACTGCCGCGCTTCTTCCAGGGCGCGACGATTCCGAGTCCCATCGTGAGTCCGGATGGAACCGTGATTCCGCCAGGCGATCGCATTCTCGTCGTCGAAGACGACGACAACGCCTACGACGCGCTCAGCACGTATCTGCAGTCGGCGGGTTATGTGCCGGTGCGCGCGAAGACGGGGCAGGAGGCGCTGAGGCTCGCGCAGACGATGCAGCCGATGGCGATCACACTCGATCTCGTGCTGCCCGGCATGGAAGGCCTCGAGGTTCTGAAGACGCTGAAGGCGGAAGAGAAGACGGCACCGATGCCGGTGATCATCGTCTCGATGCTCGACAATCGCGAGCTCGCAATCGCGATCGGCGCCGAGGATTACTTCGTGAAGCCGGTCGACTGGCCGCGGATGCTGCGGCGGCTGCGCGAGATCACGGCGCGTGTGTCCTCGAATGGCGCAAGACTGCTGCTGATCGACGACGACCTCTCCGTCCACGAGATGCTCGAGCACGAGCTGCAGAACGAGGGATATCAGCCCGAGAAAGCATTCTAGGGTGAGGAAGGGCTGGATCGCGCACAGGCGTCGAAGCCGGATGTGATCGTCCTCGATCTCAACATGCCGGGGATGAGCGGCTTCGAAGTTGCGGAGATGCTGAAGCGGCGCGAAGAGACGGCGCGAATTCCAATCGTCGTCTTTACAGGCCGCGATTTGAGTGCCGCAGAACGCGAGCGTCTGCGCGACGGGATCAGCGGACTCGTGATCAAGGGAAGCTCGGCGGGATCGAGATTGATCGGCGCGATTCGATCGGTGCGCGGAGCGTAGTGGGCTCTGGGGCTCTAGGGAAGTTCGGCACAAGTTGAAGCATTTCAGCGCGTAGATTCTGCAGCGACCGATCTCTCGTCATCCCGAGCGAAGTCGAGGGACCCGGGTGGGCGGGCGGTACGAAGATCATGTCGCGCGCCTCCCGCCACCCAGGTCCCTCGACTTCGCTCGGGATGACGGGAGCTAGCGCTCTGGGTTTACCCCACCCCAGCACCCCAGCGCCTACTTCTTCAGCATCTGCCACTGCACGTCGGTCAGCACTTTCTTCGCGATGGTCTCGAACTCCTTGCGAGTGCCTTCAGACAGCGAGAGCGTTGCATAGTGCGCTTCGACCCGCTCTGCGGCCACGACATGAGTCGCTGCCGCACGCGCCTGCGGTTCGCGGCCAAGGTGTTGTGCGGCGATCGTGAGGTAGATCTGTGCGGTCTCGTAGAGGGAAATCGAGTCGAGGAGACCAAACGACGCGAGCTTCAACTCACTTGCCGCAGCGTCGTAGTTTCCGCTGTTGACGTGATCGACGCCGCGCTTGAGCAATGACGTGTAGAAGTCGTTGACCGTCGCCGCATTGAGTGGTGCCGATGCGGTGACCAAGGCGATGACAACCGCTGCTACCGTTGAGCGCAAGGAGTCTTTCATGGGGACAGTGGTTGCGGGGAAACCCGGGGGCATTTTGCCATGTCTCCGGTATGCCGTGCAAAGTGCGCTACCATCACGATTTGTTGCGTAAGAACGTCATCGTAGTCGGTGGAGGGCTGGCCGGACTCGCGGCGTCGATCTATCTGGCACGAGCCGGGAGATCGGTCACGATTTTCGAGCGCCGTCGATATCTCGGCGGACGCGCGATCACGCATCTTCGCCGCGGCTTTCGCTTCAATCTTGGTCCTCATGCTCTTTATCGGGCTGGCGGAGCAGCAACTGTCTTTCGCGAGCTCGGCGTTCCCGTTCGTGGTGGCATGCCCAAAGTCGCGGGCACCGCTCTATTTCACGACGAACGGCACCGGCTTCCGGTTACGCCGCTGTCACTTTTGACGACGTCGCTCCTTTCCTTCTCTGCCAAACGCGAAGCGGCGGCAGTCTTGTTTCGCCTCCGGCGTCTCGATGCGAAACAGTTTGCGGACATCTCGATCGACGAATGGCTCGAGCGCACGATCACTGACGAGCGCCTCCGCGATTTATTACGAGGTCTTGTAAGGCTGAGCACGTATTGCGCGGACACGAAGTCACTCAGTGCTGCATTCGCGATTCGCCAGCTCCAGATCGCGCGTTCGAACGTTACCTATGTCGACGAGGGGTGGCAGAAGCTCGTCGACAGTCTTCACAGCCTTGCGGTAGCAGCTGGAGTGAACTTCGTCTCGAGCAACCGCGTCGTGGCCGTCGCACATGACGGTGAGGTGAAGAGTGTGGAGCTCGGAGGACTCGAGCTCGAGGATCGCAACGACACGCAGTCGGTCGCGCTGCCCGATGCGATTCCGGAGTACGAACCGGGCGCGAAGATCCCCGCGGCCGACGTGTTGCTCGCCGTCGAACCGTCCAGCGCTGCGGAGATGTTGCGCGCGGGCGGCGATGATTCGATCGCGAACCCGTGGTCGTCGCTGCAGCCGGTCGAAGCGACCTGTCTCGACGTCGCACTCTCGTCGCTGCCGCAGCCGCGCAACACATTCCTTCTTGGAATCGACAAGCCACTCTATTTCTCGGTCCACTCGGTGGCAGCACAGCTGACGCCGAAGGGCGGTGCGCTCATTCATGTGATGAAGTACCGCACGCACCGCGCCCCGATGCACGATCTCGAGATCGATCAGGGGAATGATCGCCGCGCCGAAGTCGCCGCGGACGAGCGCGAGCTCGAACAACTGCTCGAGTTGATGCAGCCCGGCTGGCGCGATGTGCTCGTGCACCGCCGCTTTCTTCCCGCGATGACCGTGTCGAACGCGCTCGTGACGCCGAAGACGACGCGGCCGTCGCCGATAACTCCGATTCGCGGTCTCTACCTCGCAGGAGACTGGGTCGGTGACGAGGGGTTGTTGTCGGATGCCGCGCTGCTGAGCGCAAGAGCCGCGGCCCGCGCCATCATCGGGTAATTTCTGCGGGGCGCCCTTACGACAACCATTGTGCGATGAAGTCCGGGTGCACACTCCAGCCGAGGAACCCCGCTGCTCCGAAGAAAAACCCGAACAGCAGAAACGCGATCGCCACAGCGAACAGCCACTTCTTCTTCGTCAGCGCGGTGACGCCAAGGATCGCGAGCGCGACGGAGAACGCGGCATCCGACATGTCGAACTGATCGTCGTGCACGTTCAGCGCGTCGTACTGCTTCTGAAATCCCTCGGCTTTCGCCTTGATCTCGGCCTTCTCGCTCTCGTATCGCTTTACGTTCGCTGCGTAGAGCGAGACCTTCTTGTCGATCGCGTCGCGCGCAGGACCTGTCGCGAATTCACGCTGCACGGAAAGCTGATCGAGCACGGCCTCGGCGAGATTCTGTTTCGTGCTCTTCGATTGGTAGTACGACCATGCATCAACGCTGCTGGCCTGTGCCTGCGCCATGGCCTGCGTGATGTTGCCGTCCTTGATGTTGCAGAGAGCCATGAACGTCGCCGTGATCGCAACGAGCACGGCGACGAAGTTGTTGAGCGAGGAGTTGTCTTCTTCAGCCACCGACAAAGTTTACAGCCGGCGAACGTTGATGCTGCCGCCCGATGTGCGCAGCACGAGCTTCGGACCGCCCGCGTTGATCTTGCCGTTCAGCGAATCCTCGTCGTGTTTGCCCGAGACCGTCACCGGTAGCTCGCTGTCGACGCCGCCGCCGCTCGCATGCGCATCGAGATCGAGATTGGCATTCGCGGGCAAGGACACCGTGATGCTGCCGCCCGAAGTCGAGAGCTTCGAGTCGGTCGCTGGCGCTGTCGCGAAACGCGCTGAGACCGAGCCGCCAGACGTCGATGCATCAACGGCACCGCGTGCCTCTTCGATCTTGATCGAGCCGCCCGACGTGCGCGCGTAGAGATCGCCCGCGATCTTGTCGACTTTGATCGAGCCACCCGAGGTCTTGAGCTCCGCAGGACCGCTGGCGTCGCCGATGCGGATCGTGCCGCCGGAAGTGTGTACGGACAACTTGCCGTTCGCGCCCATGAGCTCCACGTCGCCGCCTGAGGTCCCTAGCGTGATCGTGCCGCTGATCTTGCCGGTCCTCACGTCGCCGCCGGATGTGTGTGCATTCACGTTGCCGATGACATCGGCGAGATCGACGTCGCCTCCGGACGTGTCGACTTCGACGTTGTAGTGCGCGGGTACGCGGACGTTGTAGCGAACGCGCAGCGGATCGCCGAAGCTCAGGATGCGAAGCGTCGACTCATACTTGCCCGTCACCGTGACATCGTTTCCGCTCTGGTTGAACGTGACCGTGTGGCGTTTGAGGTACGACTCGCGGTCCGCGTCGCGTTGAATCTCGACGGCGACGCCCGTTCCGCCGGTGACGATCTTCACGTCGCCGATGCCTGCCTGCAGGTGCAACGTGCCCCCTTCCGCGACGTTGAAGCCGCGTTTAATGACGTCATGCGTCTCCGCCTGGAGCGTCGAGGCGAGAATGATCGTGGCGGCGAGAGCGAGTGTGCGGTGCATGTTTCCTCCTGTTTCGAATCCGATATACGCCCGGCGGGCGCAAAAGTTTGTAAGATCCGCTTTTCGAGTTCGAAAAGCAGGAGCCCGGATGCCGATCGATGACGCGTTGTTCAAGCTGGCCATGTCGCATTTCGCCAGCGGTGTGACCGTGGTGACGACAGAGCATGAGGGGAAGCCGTACGGGATGACCGTCGCCGCCTTCTCGTCGCTGTCGCTCCATCCGCCGCTGGTGCTGATCTGCATCGAGAAAACAGTGAAGACGCACGATGCCATTGCAGGGGCGCGAAAGTTCGGAGTCAGCATCCTCAACAGTAAGCAGGCTGATGTTTCCAATCGTTTCGCATCGCGCGCCGAAGACAAGTTTGCAGGCACGCAAATCGTAAGGGGTGAGCTTGATCTGCCGCTCATCGGAGGTGCGATTACGAGGCTGTCCTGCCGCGTCAGCAGTCAGCTCGAAGGTGGCGATCACACGATTTTCGTCGGCGAGATCGTCGGCGCAACCACGGAGGAAGGGGAGCCGCTCATCTACTATCGGGGCGGTTATCGCGAGATCCGCTTCTGAAGCCCATGCCCACTGCAGCATTCCGCCGCGCGCTCAAGCGCGCATTCCGCCGCGAAAAGAATCGCCGGCTCGTCGTCCGCCGCGGGCGTCTGGAGACGATTTCGTTTGCATCGAAGATTTTCGAAAACACGCGCGAGGTCACGATCTATCTGCCACCGGGATACGACGATCATGCCGACCGCTGCTATCCCGTGCTCTACATGCAGGACGGACAGAATTTGTTCGACCCGCAACGGTCGTTCATTCCGGGACAGCACTGGCGGCTGGCCGAGGCCGCTGATTCGGTGATTTCCGAACGGAAAGCGCGGCCGATGATCATCGTCGGCATCGACAACATGGGCGCGCAGCGTATCGACGAGTACACGCCGACGCGCGACTCAGTGCGCAACTTCGGCGGCCGCGCGGATGACTACGCGAAGATGCTCCTCGAAGAGCTGAAGCCGCTCATCGACGAGAGCTATCGCACACAGACGGGCCGCGATGCAACGGGCATCGGCGGCTCATCGCTCGGCGGGCTGTTGACCGCACACGTCGTGCTGACCCATCCGGCGGCATTTTCCGTAGCCGCCATCATGTCTCCCTCTGTCTGGTGGGACAGCCGCATGATCCTCGGCGAAGTCGATCAGTTCCGCGGCGAGCGGCCGCGCATCTGGCTCGATACTGGCGGGCGTGAGGGGTTCACGGCGTTGCAGGACTCGCGCGCGCTCCGCGACCGGCTGAAGAAGAACGGCTGGGGCGACGAGGAGCTGAAGTATTACGAGGACCGCCGCGCGAATCACAGCGAGCGAGCATGGGCCGCGCGTGCGCCGATGATGTTGGAGTTCCTGTATAAGTTGTAACAGGGTAACGCCGTGCTCGACTCCCTCTCCCGCCCGCTGCACGATCTGCGAATCTCGATCACCGATCGCTGCAACTTTCGCTGCGTCTACTGCATGCCGCGCGAAGTATTCGGGCGCGACTTCGCATTCATGGATCGTGCGGAGTTGCTCACATTCGAAGAGATCGAACGGCTGGCGAGACTGTTCGTCGATGCCGGCGTGCAGAAGATCCGGCTCACGGGTGGGGAGCCTCTGCTGCGTCGCGATGTCGAGAAGCTCGTGGCGATGCTCGCCCGCATCGACGGGTTGAACGATCTCGCGCTGACGACGAACGGAGCGTTGTTGTCGCCGGGAAAGGCAAAGGCACTTGCCGATGCGGGATTGAAGCGGATCACCATCAGTCTCGACGCGATCGACGATGCGGCGTTTCGTGCGGTGACGGATTCCAGCTTCGGAGTCGATGACGTGTTGCAAGCGATCGACAATGCGGCCGCTGCAGGTCTGACGCCGGTGAAGATCGACGCGGTGCTGAAGCGTGGGATGAACGAACACGAGATTCTTCCCCTCGCTCGCCGATTTCGCGGAACGGGACACATCGTCCGCTTCATCGAGTTCATGGATGTCGGCTCGTCGAATCGCTGGCGGATGGACGAAGTGGTGCCCGGCCGCGAAGTGCTCGAGACGATCTCGCGCGAGTGGCCGCTCGAACCGGTTGCATCCGCATACGAAGGGGAAGTGGCGGAGCGTTGGCGCTATGTCGACGGTGCCGGAGAGATCGGCGTGATCACTTCGGTGACGCGTCCCTTCTGCGGTTCGTGTACGCGCGCGAGACTTTCGGCGGATGGAGAGTTGTTCACATGTCTGTTCGCGTCATCAGGCCGTGATCTCCGTGCGCTCGTGCGGAGCGGAGCGGGCGATGACGCACTTCGCACCGCGATCGCATCGGTATGGCGTACGCGCGACGACCGCTACTCCGAACTGCGGGCGGATCTGCCGGAGTCGCGCAAAGTCGAGATGTGGCACATCGGCGGATAGCTGGGGTCAGGTCGAAAGTCGAAATATTTGTCCACGACAAGTAGAAAATTCTTGTTGTTTTGACTTTCAGGCCACTGGCGCATCTCATTCTCCGCGCTCTGTGCGGAAAATGAGGACCTCTGGGTCTACGGGCGGTAGACCAAACTTTCGACTTTCGACCTGACCCCATCTACGAACTGGCGTTTGCCGCCCATCGACGGATGGCGCACCTTCTCGTGCGGGATCTTCATCTTCGTCAGTGATGACGACGCCTGATTGCCGATGGCGACGATCTGCTCGAAGTCGAAGAGTCGTGTGAGGCGCGCGATGAAGCGTGAGCCGATCTCGAGCTCCGCGGACGACGGCACGCGATTCGTCAACGGATTGCCGTGCTGAAACGGATGGAACGGAAACGCGTTCCAAAGCAGCGGCAACGGTGCGAGCTCGCGAATCGTTTCCCACACCATCGAGGCACTCGCTTCCGTCGACAACTTCGGCCCCGCCGTGGCCTTGCGATATCCATGATCGCCGCCGAGGACGCGGCCGCTGCGCGTTTCGACGCCGGCCAGCATGATCGCCTCGCTCAGAAACGCGACACCGGAGAGCCTTCCGCCGCGATGGCTCACTGCCTCGCCGATCAGGAGGACCTTCGGCCCGATTCCATCGAGCTCTTCGAGGTAAAGACGGAGATTGCGCCGGCGCACTGCGTTCTCGCGCAGGTCGCCTTCGATGCGCGAGTACTGATTGCACGCGCGATCAGAGACGAGCGTGTTCGAGAGCTCGGAGATGAGACGATCGAACCGGGACATGCGGCGTGCATCGTACAATCGCCGGCTCGAGAGGAGATCTCCTGACGATGAAGTTGTTTGGCTGCTTCCTGCTTGTCGCAACCACCGCCGTCGCGCAGCAACCGCCGCAGCAACCGCCGCGCGATCCTGCAGAAGGTGTCGCCTCGGTGACGAAGACCGTGCCCGGTCCTTCGGCACCTGCACCGCTCGAAACGAAGCCGCTCAAATGGCGCTCGATCGGTCCGGCGAACATGGGCGGCCGGATCGCCGACTTCGCGGTGAACGAGAAGGACCCCTACACGATCTTCGCGGCCACCGGCACTGGCGGCGTGTTCCGGACGACGAACAACGGGACCACATGGGAACCGATCTTCGACAAGCAATCCGTTGCGTCGATCGGTTCGATCGCGATCTCGCAGAACAATCCGAAGATCGTCTGGGCAGGCACGGGCGAAGGCAATTCGCGCAACAGCTCGTCCTGGGGCAACGGCATCTACAAGTCGACGGATGGCGGAGACAAGTGGACGAACATGGGTCTTCCCGACTCGGGAGATATCCCGAGGATCGCACTCGATCCGAAGAACGACGACGTGATCTACGCGGCCGTCCTCGGCCATCTCTGGGGATGGAACAAGGAGCGCGGCATCTATAAGTCGAGCGACGGCGGCAAGACGTGGCAGCAATCGCTGGCGATCGACGAGAAGACCGGCGCGATCGATGTCGTCGTCGATCCGAGCATGCCGTCGACGGTGTACGCCGCGATGTGGGCGCGCCGCCGCTATCCATGGGGTTTCGAGAACGGCGGTGCGACGAGCGGCATCTACAAGTCGATCGACGCCGGCAAATCGTGGAAGAAACTCACCGAGGGATTGCCCGCGGAGACGGGACGCATCGGTCTCGACATCTATCGCAAGAATCCGAAGGCGCTCTATGCCGTGATCGAGTCCGACCTCGGCGGCGCGGTTCCACTCGATACGCTGCGCAGCCGCAACGGCGGTGTCTTCCGCAGCGATGACGGCGGCGCGCATTGGAAGCGCGTAAGCGATCTCGCGCCGCGCGGCTTCTACTTCGCGAAAGTGCGCGTCGATCCCAACAACGACCAGCGAGTCTACGTGCTCGGCTTCGGTACGGCGGTCTCCGATGATGGCGGCCGTACGTTTCTCAATACAGGCGCGCGCGATCTGCACAGCGATTGTCACGCGATGTGGATCGATCCCGCCAATTCGAATCACGTGCTGATGGGCACCGATGGCGGCATGTACTTCTCCTACGACAAGGCGAAGAGCTGGGACTTCCAGAACAACATCGCGCTCGGCGAGTTCTACAACGTCAGTTACGGGATGGATCAGCCGTACACGATCTGCGGTGGACTGCAGGACAACGGCACGTGGTGCGGGCCGGTGCTGACGCATGCCAGCACGGGCGATGAAGAAGAGGACAAGAAGAACGCGGCTGGCATCACGAACGCGAACTGGATCTTCGTCAATGGCGGCGATGGCTTCTGGTCGGCGGTCGATCCGGCGAACCCGAATGTGATCTACGCCGAATCGCAGGGCGGCAACATCAATCGCATCGACCTCGTGTCGGGCAAGCGGCACGATTTGAAACCGCGCGCCAAGGAAGGGACGCCCGCGTTTCGCTTCAACTGGAACACGCCGTTCGTGCTGTCGCACTTCGATCCGAAGACGTTGTATGTCGGTGGCAACGTCCTGTTCCGCTTCACGAATCGAGGCGACAACTTCGAAGTGATTTCCCCCGACCTCACGCAGCACGATGTCGCGAAGATCCTGAGCGCCGGTTCGAATGCGGAGACCTACGGCACGATCGTGTCACTGAGCGAGTCGCCGAAGGACCGCAACGTGCTGTGGGTCGGAACCGATGACGGCAACATCCAGGTCACGCGCGACGGCGGTAAGACGTGGACGAATGTCGTCGACAACATCGCCGCGGCGCCGCGAGGGCTGTGGGTCTCGCGCGTCCAGGCATCGAACTTCGAAGCGGCGCGCGCCTATGTCGCGATCGATGGTCATCGCAGCGACGACATGCATCCGTATCTCTACGCGACCGACGATTACGGCAAGACATGGCGCGCGATCACCGGTGAGATTCCGGCACATCATCCGATCAAGGGATTCCGCGAGGATCCGGTGAATCCCGATTTACTGTTCGCGGGCACCGAGTTCGACATCTTCATGTCGGGCGACCGCGGCGCGCATTGGAAGTCGATCAAGGGAAATCTGCCGACGGTCTCCGTCGATGACATCCAGATTCATCCACGCGAGCACGATTTGATCATCGCGACTCATGGCCGCAGCATCTACGTGATGGACGACATCTCAGGACTCGAACAGCTGACGGCGGCGAAGCTCGAACAGAAGGCAGTGCTGTTCGATCCGCGGCCCGCGACGGAGTTCTACGAGAACCGGATCGGCGGCATCTGGGGAGCGCACTTCTTCAAGGCGAAGAATCCGGCGTACGGCGCGTACATCAATTACTACCTCAGCGGCACGCCGTCGGATGACGTGACGATCACGATCGAAGATGCGAAGGGCCACAAGGTGCGCGAGCTCGAGGCGACGAATCGTGCGGGACTCAATCGCGTCGTGTGTGACTTGCAGGGCGATCCGCATGAGGTGATCAAAGACGGTCGCGGCGACGACGACAAAGTGTTCGTCCCTGCAGGCGAGTACATCGTGAAGATGAAATACGGCGAGTTCAAGGCGCAGACGAAACTGACGGTCGACGCGCTGCCCGGAGTGCACGAAGGCGAATTCGCACCGTAGTGTCATGAAGCGATGGGGCTGCAAGCCCCATCGCTCTCAACGTGCGCGGAACGATCGCACGCGCGGTTCGTTCGTGGAGATCCGCCACACCGTTCCATCCTCTGTTCCCACGAGCAACTCGCCGGCGGCGTCCTCGCCGAACGTGCGGATTCGGGCGTCCGCTTTGCCGGCGAGCTGTGAGTGCCACGTGCCGTCTGGACTCTGCGTCGCAGAGAGAATGCGCCCAGTGCAGTAGTCCGCGTAGAAATACATTCCATAGAGCGAAGGCTGCAGCGTGCCCCGATAGCGATAGCCGCCGATCACGGCGCAGCCTTCATCGTGGTAATAGAAGAGCACGGGCAGCGTGGGATCGATGCTGCTGCAATCCTTCCCTGCGCGGCACTCAGGGCCTTCCATCAGATTCCAACCGTAGTTCTGGCCGCCGGCACTTCCTGCGGGTTGGAAGTCGATTTCTTCCACGGAGCTGTCGCCGACATCCGCGATGAAGAGGTCGCCGGTCTTGCGATCGAAACTGAAGCGCCATGGATTGCGAAGCCCGTAAGCCCAGATCTCGCGGATTACGTCCTCGGTTCTGCCAAGAAACGGGTTCGTGTCGGGAATCGAATAAGGATCTCCGTGATCGACGTCGATGCGCAGAATCTTTCCGAGGTAACGCGTGAGGTCCTGCGCGTTGTTTTCGGCGTCGCCGTTTCCGTTTCCGTCGCCGATGCTGACGTATAGATAGCCATCGGGGCCAAACGCGAGTTGTCCCGCGTTGTGACCGCTCTGAAGGTGCAGGATCTGCATGATCGGCGTCGCCGAGCTCTCATTCGCACGGTTCGGATCGTCTGGGAAGATCTGATAGCGCTCGACTGTCACACGCCCGATCGTGTCCGTGTAGCAAACGAACAGCAGTCCGTTTTCTTTGAATCGCGGATGAAACGCGAGCGAGAGGAGGCCGCGCTCGGCGCAGCAGCTGATCTGCGAGCGAACATCGAGGAGCGGTTCGTCGAGAAGCCGCTCGCCGTCGAACACGCGCACGAGGCCGGTTTGTTCGACGATGAAGAGCCGTTCATCGCCCGCGTTTGCGATCGACGTGATGCCGCTGAGACCGCTGACGAGTGGTCTGAGTTTGATCTCGTCGGCGTGCGCCGCAACCATCACCACGACTAACGTCACAAAGCCAAGCGATCGAGCAATCTTGTGTGCCATTCTTCCTTTACGGATTAAGTAGCATTTGCGCTTAATGCAATAAATCGCTACTACCAGCTCGCAAACCGCCGCCTCAGGGCCCGCCACATGCATTACCTGCTCCATAGGAGGTGCGTGCAATGGCGATTCGAAACAAAGATGAAATTCGTGGACGGGCCGATCAGGCTGCCGGCGAGATCAAGGCGCGCGTTGGCCGCGCAACAGGCGATGCCGGACTCGTGAATGAAGGCTTGAATCAGCGCGATGCTGGCGACATCGAGCACGGCTTCGGAAAGGCCCGACGCAAAGTCGGCGAGAAGATCCGCGACCTCGGCAACAAGATCAAACGATAAGGGGGTGCGGACGCGAGCGTCCGCACTCCACTTAGTTAGTTTGCAGCAACGGGTTCGAGCGCCGGCTCGGTCTGGTCTTCCGCCACCGGCTCCGCGCGATGTGTTCTCGCGACGAGCACGTAGATCGACGGCACGACGAACAGCGTGAATGCCGTCCCGATGATCATGCCGGTCACGAGCATGATGCCGATGCTGTTGCGCGAGCCTGCGCCCGGTCCATGTGCGAAGACGAGCGGCAGATGGCCCATCACCGTCGCGGCCGTCGTCATCATGATCGGCCGCAGACGCGTGCCTGCCGACTCGATCACCGCCTCGAGCTTCGTCCTTCCGAGCTCCTGCAGATGGTTCGCGAACTGCACGATCAGGATTCCATTGCGCGAGACGAGTCCGACCAGTGTGATCAAACCGACCTGACTGTAGATGTTGATCGACGTGAGACCGAGGAATGAGAAGAGGAGCGAGCCTGCGATGGCGAGCGGCACCGAGCCCGCGAGAATGATCAGCGGATCGCGGAAGCTCTCGAACTGCGCGGCGAGCACGAGGTAGATCAGGATACCCGACAGCAGGAAGACGCCGAGGAACTTGCCCCCTTCTTCGCGCAGCTGGCGCGATTCGCCGGCGTAGTCGATCGTGTAGCCGCGCGGCAGGATCTTGCGCGCCTCGTCTTCCATGTAGCGCAGCGCGCTATCGAGCGAAACGCCCGGCGGTATCGCCCCCTGAATGCGCACCGCGTTGAGCTGCTGGAAGCGCTTGAGCTCGCGCGGCTCCGTCGAGGTTTGCAAGGTCGCGAACGTCGACAACGGCACGAGCTTGCCGCCGCCGCCCGTTACATACATCTGCGACAACTGATCCGGCGTGAGGCGCTCGCTGCGCTTCACTTGCGGAATGACTTTGTAGCTGCGCCCCTGAATGCTGAAGCGATTGACATAGTTGCCGCCGAGCAGCACGGAGAGATCACGCCCGGCCTGCGAGAGATCGACTCCCTGTGCGCGCAGCTTGTCGCGATCGAACACCACGCGTGCCTGCGGCTGATCGAACTTCACGTCGCTGTCGGCGAACATGAACTTGCCGCTCTTGAATGCCTTCCCCACGAGCTGATTCGCAAACTCCGCGAGCTGCTGCGGCTCTGCCGTCGAAAGAATCGCGATGTCGACAGGGAACCCCTGATTGCCCGGCAGCGGCGGCGGCGTCAGGGTGATCGAGCGGATGCCCGCGATCTTCGATCCTTCTTTCTGCGCTTCGAGCTGCAGTTCCGCGGTGCTCTTCTTCCGTTCACTGTATGGCTTCGTCACGAAGCCGGCGAAGCCCGAGGTGGGGAAGATGACCTGGAACGTCGCTTTGTGCTCGGGAAACCCACGATAGATCTTATCCAGCTCTTTCGCGAAGAGACTCGTCTGATCGATCGTTGCGTTCGGCGGCGCCTGAATGATGCCGAAGACGAAATTCTGATCTTCAGTCGGCGCCAGCTCCTTCTGCGAAAACATGTAGAACGGAATGATGAGGGCGATGACGATGGCCCACAGCGTCAGCACGACAGGCCGGTACTGCAGCGTTCCCGTCAGCCAGCGCGTGTACTTCGAGCGCACGCGATCGAACTGATGGTTGATCATTCCCGCGAAGCCGGCTTCGGTATCGCCCGCCCGCAGCATCTTCGATCCCATCATCGGCGAGAGCGTCAGCGCGACGATGCCGGAGATCAGCACGGCGCCCGCAAGCGTGAACGCGAATTCGCGGAAGAGCGATCCTGTGAGGCCGCCCTGCAGTGCGACCGGCGTGTACACCGTCGCCAGCGTGATCGTCATCGCGATGATCGGTCCAACGAGCTCGCGCGCCGCGTCGATCGCGGCCTGGAACGGCGTCTTACCCATGTGCAGATGCCGCTCGATGTTCTCGACCATGACGATCGCATCGTCGACGACCAGGCCGACGGACAAGACGATCGCCAGCAGCGTCAGAAGATTGATCGTGAAGCCGAACGTCAGCATCAGCAGCACGGCGCCGATGAGTGAGACCGGAATCGCGAGCACGGGGATGATCATGCCGCGCACCGAGCCTAGGAAGAGGAAGATGACGAGGATGACGATGAGCAGCGTCTCCGCGAGCGTCTTCAACACTTCGTCGATTGCGTCCTGAATGTACGCGGACGAGTCGTACGGGATGCCGGCGGTCATGCCGGCCGGCAGCTGTGCCTGAATCTCAGGCATCGCCTCACGCACATGCTTCATGACTTCGAGCGTATTGGCGGTTGGCAGCACGAAGACGCCGATGAACACCGCGGTCTCGCCGTTGAAGCTGACCTGCTGGTCGTACGTTTCGGCACCGAGGACGACGTCGGCGATGTCGCCGAGACGGACGACCGTGCCGTTCTCTTCTTTCACGACGAGCTGCTTGAACTCTTCCGCGGTCTGCAGATTCGTATTCGCAACGAGGTTGACCGAGGTCATCGATCCCTTCGTGCGGCCGAGCGCGGAGAGATAGTTGTTGTTCGCGAGTGCGGCGTGCACCTGCGTCGGCGAGATACCGAGTGCGGCCATTCGTTCCGGCTTGAGCCAGACGCGCATCGCGAACGTGCGATCGCCGAAGATATCGGCGCGCTGCACGCCGGAGATCGCGCTCAGCTTCGGCTGCACGACGCGCGTCAGATAGTCGGTGATCTGATTCTGATCGAGATCCTTCGAGGAGAAGCCGAGGTAGGCGGCGGCGAACTGGCTGTCCGACGTCTGCAGATTGATCACCGGCGCCTCGGCTTCCGGCGGAAGCTGATTGCGCACCTGCGCGACTTTCGACTGCACCTGCGTCAGCGCCGCGTTGGTGTCGTAGTTCAGCTTGAGGTGCACCGTGATCGTGCTGATGCCCTGCGAGCTCGACGACTCGAGGTAGTCGATGCCATCTGCGCCGGCGATGACGCGCTCGAGCGGCGCGGTGATGAAGCCACGCACGAGGTCGGCGTTCGCACCCACGTAGACGGTCGTGACACTCACGGTCGCGATGTCGCTGCGCGGAAACTGCCGCACGCTGAGCGAGCGGATCGACTGCAGTCCCGCGATGAGGATCACGAGATTGACGACGAGCGCCAGGACGGGGCGTTTGATGAAGAGGTCTGTGATTTTCATGGTTTTCCTGCAGTTAATGCTGAGCGCAGCGAAGCATCAACCAAGGCGCCGCGATGATCAGGCCGGGTACGCCGCTCACGGCGAATTCCGTGCGGCGCCTTGGTTGATCCTTCGCTGCGCTCAGGATTGACTGGGGAACCGCTACGAATCCTCCGGCTTCGGCGCCGGACTGCTTGCGGGCTGAATGCTGTTGTTCACGTTCACCGCCGCACCGGGACGCAGCTTGAACACTCCCGACGTCACCACTTCTTCGCCGGCCTTCACGCCGCTCGTGATCGCGACGAGATCGCCGCGCGTGCCGCCGAGCTTCACGAACTGCTGGCGCACGCCGCGATACGTTTTGGATGCGTCCTTCGGATCCTTCAACTGCTCGACGATGAAGACCGAGTCGCCGAATGGTGCGTAGCTGATTGCCGACGCGGGCACGGAGACGACCGGCGATGACGTGCCGCGCGGAAGGTGCGTGTCGACGTACATGCCGGGACGCAGCTTGCCTGCTGTGTTGTCGAACACGGCCTGCACGCGGATGTTGCGCGTTGCCTCGTCGATCTTCGAATCGATCGCGAGCACTTTGCCGCTCTCCGTTCCGCCCATCGCGTCCGACGTCACCTCGACCTTCGTGCCGATGGGTAGGGTCGCGATGTCCTGCTGCGGCACATTGAAGTTCACGTAGGCCGGCCGTAGCGCCTGCAGCGACACGATCGCTGCGCCGCCGTCGAGGTATTGGCCGAGGTTGATCTGACGGATGCCGAGGACACCGGAGAAGGGCGCGTGGATCGTCTTGCGCTCGATCATCGCCTTGATCTCGCCGACGCGCGCCTGCGCCTGCTTGTTCTGCGCGGTGACGCTGTCGAAGGTTGCCTGTGGCAGAACGCCGCCGGAAAGCAGATCTTTCGAGCGCGCGAGATCGGCGCGCATGAGCTCCGCCTGCGCTTCGACCGCGGCGAGTTGCGCACGTTCCTGACGCGTGTCGAGACGAACGAGCACGTCGCCTTTCGTCACCGGCTTACCGGAGTCGAAGAGAATCTCCGTGACCACGCCGGGAAGATCGGCGCTGACGGTCACGCCATTGACGGCCGCGACGCTGCCGATCGCGCCGATTGTCGTCTGCCACTGTTCCTCGCTCGCGACGGTCGTGGTCACCGCCTCGGGCGGCGGCGCGTACGAGCCCTGCTGCGCCATCGCTGTTTTGAATTGTGTGTACTTGATGGAGCCGATGATCGCCAGAAAGGCGAACACGGCGGCCAGCATCAGAAGCATTCGTTTGGTCATGGGCACCTCGAAACCGACAGGATAGCGTTGGAGAACAGCCGAGAGGGTGTAAACACTCCGTATCAAAGTGGTAAGGGGATATCGCGGAGCCGTTCTTCTACGTGGTGTGGATCAGCGAAAGGTTCGGATCACGGCGTGCTGAGCCCGCGAGTAGATCACGAACGCCATCGCCTCGCTGTCGAAAGACATCGTCCAGTCGGGACGATGCTCGATGAGGTCAGGCACACTCGTCTGTGCGAGCAGGAGGCTGCGTAGCCAGGGATCTTTCATTGGCTTGATGGGTCGAGTGACGCCTTTGAGGATGCGATCGATGTCGGTGCGAATCTCGGTTTCGGTCCCTTCATTGAGCGAACGTTGAAGAAGGATGGATGCCGCATCGGTTCTCGTCGGATCCAGCGCGAGGCGCTCGAGCTCGAGTTTGCGGAAGCTCGCGTAATCGTGCGTCGTCTCTGCCTTGTCGCGAAGGTAAGAGTCGCGTGTCTCCGGTTCGCTTCCGCTGCGCACTGCGACGTTGATCGCTGTCAGCGATCGGCCGGCTCTCACTTCGAGCTCATAGTCTCCCGTCGAAAGAGTGCCGAGGTCGTACGTCGCATGGAGGGAGATCACCGGCGGCGACTTTCCGCCGCGAGCGGCGCGAAGAAGCCGCGGAGTCACAGGAAGCCTCTTGCTGGGACCGGAGCGAAGGAGCGTTAGCTTGATGGCGTCGGGCCATTGGTCGGTGGCCGCAATTGCACGGAGCGGTTCTCCCGGCAGATCCCAGACGTCGAGCGACACGAGTGCGATGAGCCGGTCCTCGCTCCAGATCACGTCCATGACTCCTGGTTGCCTGAGAAGCAGTCGATGAGCCCGAGGAAGAGTCACGATCAGTTCCTCGCCCGGCAGCTGGATGCGCGTCGCCAGCGCGAAGACGAAGGGCAGAGCGAGCGGGATGAGCATGCTGCTGATTGGACTCACCAAGTATGCTACTGGCAACCATGACGAACTGGCCGGATCTCCCGCTCGACGCGTGGTGGGAAACACGCGACACGCTCAATCGCTGGATGCAGGTCGTCGGCAAGATCAGGATGACGCTCACACCGCCGGTCAATCACTGGTGGCACGTTCCGCTCTACGTGTCCGCACGCGGAATGACGACGTCGCTGATCCCTCTCGGCGATCGCTGGTTCGAGATGGAGTTCGACTTCATCGATCATCAGTTGCACATCCGCACGAGCGACGGTTCGAGCAAGGATGTCACGCTCGCGCCGCGCACCGTTGCGGACTTTCACGATGAAGTGTTCGCGCGACTCGGCGAGCTGCGGATCGATTGCAGTATCTGGACGACGCCGGTCGAGTGCGAGAATCCGATCCCGCTCGATCGCGACGAGCAGCACAAGACGTACGACGCCGAATACGCGCATCGCTTCTGGCGCGCGCTCGCGCTGAGTCATGAAGTGCTGAGCGCATTTCGTGGAGAGTTCATCGGCAAGTGCAGCCCGGTGCATTTTTTCTGGGGCAGCTTCGACCTCGCGGTGACGCGCTTCTCGGGACGCCGCGCACCGGAGCGCGAAGGTGTCGATCCGGTTACGCGCGAGGCGTACTCGCACGAGGTCAGCAGCATCGGCTTCTGGCCCGGCGACAGCCGTCTGCCGCGTGCATCGTTCTACAGCTACGCGGCACCGGAACCGCAGGGCTTTCGCACGATGCCGGTTCAGCCCGCGGCGGCGTACTACAACGAACCGCTCGGCGGGTTCTATCTGCATTACGACGATGTGCGCGCCGCGGAGAATCCGGAACGGATGCTGCTCGACTACTGCCGGACGACGTATGCCGCCGCGGCAGAGTGTGGCAAGTGGGATCGCGCGGCGCTGGAGAGGAGCTGAGGAATGCCATCGATTTGTGAGCACCTGAAGACGACCGACGATGCGCCGGCGAAGACGCCGAACGGCTGCGAGGAGTGCCTGCAGATGGGCGACAGCTGGGTGCATCTGCGCCGCTGCCTCCACTGCGGCCACATCGGCTGCTGCGATTCATCGAAGAACAAGCACGCGACGAAGCACTTTCACCGGACGAAGCATCCGGTGATCCAGTCGTTCCAGCCGGGCGAGGCGTGGAAGTGGTGCTACGTCGACGAGCTCGGTGCCGAGTGATCTGACAAATCGATACGGCGCCTCGAAGCAGTCGCTTCTTCACCTGCGCCCATGCAGTTGCTGCGCGAGCTCGACGAGCATGTGGCGAGCGCGTGACCGACGCCGCTCGCGATTTAAGCGCTCAGGATGGCAACTATTGCGGCCCCGTGATCGACACGACGTCCGTCGTGTTGTCCGTCGAGCTGATGAACGCCCAGTATCTGTCGTCGTTCGCCGGCAGGAGGGTAATTCGCGCGTCGTACGTTCTGCAGGGCGTATGCAACGACATCGGATAGCACGGAAGAGTGAGAGGAACTTCGACGTAGTAGGGATAGCTCGCATCGTTGCCATCACGCCGGTCGACGTTGACGCGCAGGGGCTGGCCATCATCACCCGGCAGCCCCTGCAGATGAATGACAACATCGACGCTTAGATCTCCTCGTCCGTCCAATTCGTAAATTCGAAGCATGTGGCGCATCTGCTGACCGACCAGAACTCCCGCCACACCAGTGGGGTATTCGAGAATGGGACGATTCGGCACATTGAGCAATTCGATTCGTCCGCGCCTGAAGTCTCGCTCGCGAACCACCGGAAGCAACGTTCGCTGCTCTTTCATGATGCCGGTCGGATGCGTACTTTCGAGGTGATAGCCGAAGTGCACATTGGACGACTCAGAACGTTCGACGTAGATGACCCGGCCACCACGCCCCGTGCTGGGGGTACTGAGCGAGAGGGAAGGAATCAGAGCCTGCTGCGTCGTGATCTCGCCGCTCGGGCCGGGAAAGTAGCGAAATGAATTTGTACTAAAGACACCCAACTGCGTCCTGAACTCGGCGCCTCCCGCTCCGACCAGGGCCTGCTCTGTATAGACCGGCAAGAAGATCGGCTCGAACGTCGTGTCCTGCGCTCGTAAGGGTTCAATGCTCACGAGAAACAAAATGACCGCCAACAGGTATCTCAGGACCCACCTCCGTCCGATTGATACGTCACACTGAGCAAGGTCGTCGCCACCCATCGGGCGAGACGCCCGATTCCGCGGGCTAGCGCCAGATGCCGCTCTCCGCTCCACTCATCAATCTTTGTGATTTGACTCCAGCTCCTTTGTCCCCCACTATGTGCGCCACGATGAACTTCACTCCCTCCACGATGTGTCGCTGTATGAACTGCGGCTCGACCGGCGGGGAGGAATTCGTCTAGTCACGACACACCGATAGCGACGATTCAAAAAACCCATCGCCGGAAAGCACGGCGATGGGCTTTTTCCATTTCGGGAAAGGCCCGCCGCAAGGCGGGCCTTCGCATTTCATGACAGAAACCAAAGCACAACGAGTCGAACGGCTGAAGCGAGAGAAGAATCCGTGGGAAGCGCTGGATGAGCTGCGCGCCTTTGCGCGGCGGGGCTACGACGCCATCCCCCCGGAGTGGATCTCCACCTATCTCCGCTGGTGGGGCGTCTACACCCAGGGCGATGGCGCAGGTGTGCTCGGCGGCAAAGGCGGCGAAGGGCGCGCGATCCCGCGCTTTCTCGTCCGCATCCGCGTGACTAACGGTTTGCTGCACTCGCGTCAGGTGCGCGCGATTGCCGATGCCGCGGACGCGTATGCGAACGGCATTGCCGACATCACGGTTCGTCAGAACCTGCAATTGCACTGGATCACG
>CAZKID010000009.1:0-37218 GCA_964552405.1 uncultured Thermoanaerobaculia bacterium | reverse complement strand
GTCTGTATCTTGCGCGATTCGTTTGCTTCTACTCAGAACTCAGAACTCAGAACTCTCTTGTCTGTATCTTGCGCGATTCGTTTGCTTCTACTCAGAACTCAGAACTCAGAACTCAGAACTCTCCTGTCACCAATGCATCAAGTTCGCTTCATCCACGTCGATCGTTTCCTTGTGGTGAAAGAGCGAGATGAAGATGGCGAGCCCGACTGCGGCTTCAGCGGCCGCGATCGCCATCACGAAAAATACGAAGATGAGCCCGTGGAGCTGATGGAACTGCCGTGCGTAGGCGAGGAACGTCAGGTTGACCGCATTCACCATCAGTTCGATCGACATGAAAATCGTGATGCCATTCTTGCGTGTCAGCACGCCGCATACGCCGATCGAGAACAGCAGCGCGCTCAGGATCAGAAAATAGTGAGTCGGAATCATCGCGCCACACTCCGTGCGCTGAGCAGCAGCGCGCCGACGATCGCTGCCAGCAGAAGAATCGACACCATCTCGAACGGGAAAATGTAAGCCTGGAAGAGCTCCGTTCCGATGAGTGCTGCATCGCTGTTGAACGGGCCTGACGGGAGCGCCGTGAACGCCGCGTACTTCACGATGTAGTAGATGAGACCGAGCACGAAGGTCGCGCTCGCGGTGTAGCCGAGGAACTGCTGCACGGGACGAGTCGGCTCCTCTTTCTGATGCTGCAGATTCAGCAGCATGATCACGAACAGGAAGAGCACCATGATCGCGCCGGCGTAGACGATGACCTGCAACGCAGCGAGGAATGGCGCTTCGAGCAACACGTACATCACAGCCAGCGCGAAGAACGAGGCCACGAGGGACAGCGCTCCCACCACCGGATTCCGATGCAGCACGACCACCATCGCGAAGATTACGGCGACGGCGGCGAAGAAGAAGAAGATCGCGAATTCGAACATAGTGGTCACGAGGTCACGAGGGCGCGCGGGCGCGAGGTAAGAGCAGACGGGGTTAACCACCCCGAGCCCTCGAGCCCTCGTACCCTCGTATCCATTCTCATATCCAATGCTTAGCCACGAAGAACGCAACGAGGACGATGTTCACCAGCGCCAGCGGCAGGAACACCTTCCAGCCGAGGCGCATCAGGATGTCGTACTTGAGTCGTGGAATCGTCCAGCGCACCCAGACGAAGACGAGAAGCAGCGCGACGACTTTCGTCACGAAGCAGCCCATCGACAGCACGGAAGACCACCAGGTCCCCGGCTCATTGAAGTAGGGGATGTCCCAGCCGCCCAGGTAGAGCGTTGCAATGAGCGCGGAGATCGCGGCCATCGACATGTACTCCGCCATGAAGAAGAGCGCGAACTTCATCGACGAATATTCGGTGTGATATCCGGCAACGAGCTCCGCTTCTGCTTCCGCGAAGTCGAAAGGCAGACGATTGGTCTCGGCGAACGCGGAGACGGTGAAGATGATGAAGCTGAGCCACATCGCCGGCGAGAAGACGTTCCATGCCGGGATCTTGATCGTGTTGAAGATGTAGAGGTAGCCAGTCTGCTGCGCGACGACATCAGTCAGCCGCAGTGAACCTGCCGCGAGCAGTGCACTGACTGCCGCGAGCGTGAGTGCGAGCTCGTACGAGATCATCTGCGCCGAGGCGCGGATGGCGCCGAAGAACGAGTACTTGTTCGATGACGCCCAGCCCGCGGTGACGATGCCGTAGACGCCGAGCGAGGCGAGCGCGAAGATCAGGAGGATGCCGATGTTGAGATCCGCGACGATCGGCGCGAAGGCGCGTCCTGCACCGGGCAGATTGAACGGGCCGAACTGCCGCAGCGCAATCACGAGACCGCCCACTGCGAAGCCGCCGAGAATCAGACCGATCGCGACCATCCAACGGATCGTGAGGTTGAGCGGCATCCGGCCGACGCCTTCCTTCGGATGAATCGCGAAGCCGGCGATGAGCAGGCCTGACATCAGAATGACGCCGGCAGTGATCATCAGCACGAGCGACAGCTTGCCGCCATACGCGATGTCGTGCGGAAGCTTGAACGGCTCGCCCCAAGGAATGACCGAGATCGTAGTCAGCGCGGGGAGCAGACCGAACATCGGCGCAATCGTGTACAGCCACTTGTGCGACTGCTCCGGAATGAGATCTTCCTTGAGGATGAACTTCAGCGCGTCGGCGAAGGACTGAATGAGCCCGAAGGGGCCGACGCGATTCGGTCCGGGACGATCCTGAATCAGCGCGCTGCCGCGGCGCTCCACCCACACCATGATCGGCGTGACATTGAGCAATGCGGCAAGAACGACGACGATCTTGAGAAGTGAGAGCGCGATGTCGGTTGCGTCGAATGCCATCTCTTACACAGCCTCGGCAGCCACTTCATCGGAAATCTGCAGCGCAGGCATCGATTGGCGCAGCGATGCGAACACGTCATACGCGTCCGCGCTGCGGAACTCCTCGGCGTCGGGATAGAGCGCTGCGCCGATGCGGCGGAAGAGCTCGAGCTCCGAGACCGCCTGGCCCTTCGGTGCGAACGCCTGATGGATCCGCTGCACGCGATTCTGAAGATTCGTGAAGGTCCCTTCCTTCTCCGGATGAATCGTCCCGGGGAGAAGGACATCTGCTGCGTCTGCAAGCGGATGATTCGCGTCCCACGAGATGACGACGAGGAACTTCGACTTGCGAAGCTCCGCGATGTAGGCGGGATCCTTCGCGCGCTCACTGAAGGTTGCGTCGAGAACGAAGAGAACGTCGTGTACGGCAGGCGCCCCCGCCTGTCCTGCACCGAGGATGGTGGAGACGCCGCGGAAATTCGGCGCACCCTGCTCGCCGCTCAGCCACTCGGTGCGCGACTTCATTTTGATGGGGCCGATCGGATCGACAGTGACGTCGATCTTCGCCTTCATTCGAGCGCCGAAGAGCTGTTTCGCAAGCCAGGCCTCTTCGTTCGTCATTTGTGCGGAGGCGATGACGCCGATCGACTTCGCGCCGCGAACGGCGGACGTGATCGCGTCGAGTGCTTCGCTCCACGTCGAAATGCCGAGGTAGTCGTCCTGCTTCACCTTGGGAACGACGACGCGATCGGTGTCGTACCTCTCGTGCGAGAAACGGCCGTGATCGCAGAGCCAGTGATCGTTGACCTCAGGATTGACGCGCGGACGATAGCGGTAGACCTGTCCGTTGCGATGACCGATGAAGATGTTGCAACCGACGTCGCAGCCATTGCACACCGACTCTGCTGATTCGAGATTCCAGACACGCGACTCGAAGCGGAACTCGCGCGTCGTGAGTGCGCCGGTGGGGCAGATGTCGGTGACGCAGGCGGACATCCAGTTGTCGAGCGGCACGCCGGCGAAGACGCCGACTTCCGTCGAGGCACCGCGCTTGAAGAACGCCAGCTCGCTCGTGCCGGTGATCTCCTGCGTGAAGCGGATGCATCGCGTGCAGTGGATGCAGCGATTCATGTTCTGCACGACGTGCGGACCGATCGGTGTGCGGTCCATGCCCGGATACGTGCGCTTCACTTCGCCGTAGCGCGATTCCACAGAGCCGTAGTTGAAGGAGTAATCCTGCAGCGGGCACTCGCCGGCCTTGTCGCAGATCGGACAATCGAGCGGGTGATTGATGAGGAGGAACTCCATCTGGCCCTTGCGAGCCTTATCCACCTTTTCGTTCCAGACGTGGATCTTCATTCCGTCTTTCACGGGGGTGGCACAGCCGGCCTGCAGCTTCGGCATGCCCTCGACTTCGACGAGGCACATGCGGCACTGTCCGACGACTGAGAGAGAAGGGTGGTAGCAGAAGTGCGGGACGTGGACATCGGCGGCCTTGGCGGCCTCGATCGCATTGATCCCGTCCTGGACTTCGACTTCGATTCCGTCGATGGTGACTTTAGCCATAGGTGCTTGTGCAGCTTGCAGTTTCGGCGGGCAACGTTTCGCGCAAACATCGCGTGAAAAGTTTCACAAGCGCGCAGCATACTCAGGAGGTTTCTGGAGGTCAATGCAGACAGCAGCCAGCGGGCAGCAGGCGCAGACAGCAGACAGCAGACCGCGGACAGCAGGAGGGACGGCCTTCAAGGATTTGACACGTCCTCATCCCGCAGCCTGCTGCCTGCTACCTGCTGTCTGATATCGTGGCGCGGTATGAAGAAGGACCTTCTCTTCGCAGTGATTGCCATCGCGGCCGTAGGCGGAGTCTGTTTTGGACTCGCGGAAGTCCGGCCTGCCTACAAGCCCACTCCATCGGAGCCGTACCAGCTCGGTCAGCATGGTGCGGGGCTCGCTCCAGTCGCTCCCGGCAATGTGGTGATGCGGGTGAATGGTGAGCCGGTCACGGATCAGCAGTTCCAGATGTACGTGTCCGGAATGCCTGAGAACGTGCAACGAATGACCGCATCTGCAGAAGGCCGCCGTCTGATCGCGGATCAGATCGTGAGCTTGATCGCGCTCGCACAAGAGGGCCGCAAGATGGGGCTCGATCGTGATCCGGAGTCGACAATGCGCCTGCAAGCCGAGGCGACGAACGAGCTCGCGATGAAAGCGTTGAACAATCTCACGAAGCCGAACGAAGCCGCGCTTCGAGCGCAGTACGAGCAGAAGAAGAGCGGTTTTGAATCGATTGAGTTGAAACACATTCTCATCGCGTATCGGGGCGGTCAGGTTCCGCCGCGGCCCGGAACGCAGGCGTTGTCCGTGGACGAGGCGATGAAGAAAGCGAAGTCACTCGAGGCGCAGTTGCGCGGTGGTCAGGACTTCGGTCTCGTGGCGCGAGCGATCTCCGACGATGTCGCGAGTGCGCGTCAGGATGGCAACATCGGCGCAGTGGGCCGCCAATCGCTGCCGCCCGATGTCGCAAGTGTGGTCTTCGCGATGAAGCCTGGAGAGATCAGCGGTCCGCTGAAGACATCGTTTGGGATTCACATCTTCCTGGCCGGCGCGCGAAAACTTCCCACCTTTGAAGAAGTCCGGTCTGAGCTCGAAGCGGAAGGCCGGCAACTCGTGGCGCGCGAAACCGTCGACAAGATCAAGAAGTCGGCCGACATCTATCTCGACCCGTCATTCTTCGGCAGCACGAAGTCGCCAAAGGGGAGTCCGAAAAATCCCGCGTAGCTGATACACTGAGATCACTCCCGCATGAGTGCCAAAATCCTGGTTGTCGAAGATAACGACATGAACATGCAGCTCGTCGAGTATCTGCTCGAAGAGGGCGGATACGACATCGTCAAGGCGACGAGCGGCGAAGAAGCGCTGGCCATCACCAGCAATGACGACGATCTCGCATCGTTCGATTTGATTCTGATGGACATCCACTTGCCGGGCATGGACGGATTGAGCGTCGTTCGCCGCATGAAGTCGAACGACCGCACGGCCCGCATCCCGATTCTCGCGCTCACGGCGCACGCCATGCGCGGAGACAAAGATCGCTTCCTCGAAGCCGGCTGCGACGGCTACATCTCCAAGCCGATCGACGTGAAGACGTTCATCAGTTCGATCGAACAATATCTGAAGGGATGAGGGATGAGGGATGGGGGCGCTTCCATCCCTCATCCCTTATCCCTCATCCCTTCCAAAGAGAGGTAATTTCACGTGCAGATTCTCGTTCTAGGCGCCGGCCGCATGGGCCTCGGTGCTGTCTACGATCTCGCCCAGCAGAGCGACGTTGAAAAGATCACCGTGGCCGACATGAGCCTTCACGCCGCGGAGCGCGTCGCGGCGCGCGTCGGGAAGAAGGTCGACGCGGCGCAGATCGATTGCGACGATCAGGCCGCCGTCGTGAAACTGATGCGCGGTCACGCCTCGACGATCAGTTGCGTGAACAACGGGCTCAATGGGCGGCGCGCGAAAGCAGCGATCGAGGCCGGCCGAAACTTTTGCGATCTCGGCGGCAAAAACACGGTGGTCGACAAGGAGCTCGCGCTCGATGCCGAGGCGAAGGCCGCGGGATTGAACATCATTCCGGATTGTGGACTCGCACCGGGAATGGTTGCCGTGCTCGTTGCCCATGCGATCGATCGCGTCGAGAACGCGCAGGAAGTCCACATTCGCGTAGGCGGGCTTCCTCAGAATCCGCAGCCACCGCTCGACTATCAGCTCGTCTTCTCGGTTGAAGGACTCATCAACGAGTACATCGAACCGGCGCGCGTCATCCGCGATGGCCAGGTCATCGAAGTCGAATCGATGACGGAGATCGAGTTGCTCCAGTTTCCCGAGCCGTTCGGACGCATGGAGGCATTTCAGACCTCGGGTGGCACTTCGACGCTCGTCGAGACGTATCTCGGGAAGGTGCAGGAGCTCGATTACAAGACGATCCGCTATCCGGGACACTGCTCGAAGTTCAAGACGATGATCGATCTCGGTCTCTGCTCGAGCACTCCGATCGAGGTCGACGGCGCGAAAGTCAAACCACGCCGCGTTCTCGGCGATCTGCTGGTGAGGAACCTGCCGCACGATGGTCCCGATGTCGTGCTCGTACGTGTCGAAGTCGCGGGCGGTGGGAAGAGGCTCCGCTACGACATCATCGATCACCAGGATCCGAAGACCGGCCTTTCGGCCATGATGCGGACCACGGCGTTTCCGGCCTCGATCGTCGCATTGATGAGTGCGCGCGGGCAGACGACGTCGAAGGGCGCGCTGCCGCAGGAGCGCTGCATTCCGCCGCAGCTGTTCATGGACGAGCTCGCGAAGCGGCAGATCGTCATCAACGAGTCGTGGGTGTAAGAAGAGGCTGCGTGCTCGCAAGCGCGAGCACACGCTGCGCTCCCGCGTGGTGCGGAGACGCCGCGAGGACTTCCTTCGCGTTACGAACTGCATCCTCCGATTTGTGCGCGACCGCCTCGGCGTTCGAGAGCGTCACGCGGGCCGTGAGATTCGCGGGCGATTTTGCGACGATCTCCGACAGTTCCGCGATCGCTTTCGCAAGATCGGCATCCGCAGATTCATGCGCGCTCAGTTCCACTTCCGCAAGCTGCTCGCGGATGGTTGCTGAGAGTTCGAGCGCCGCGAGATCGGCGGGATCCGCCAAATGCAGCCCGTCGGCAAGGCTCGCCGCATGCGTGGCCAGTGCAAGGGCCTCGCGTGGTTGATCGACAACGAGGAGCAGCGCGAGTGCCGATTCGCACTTCGCGAGATCGCGTCGAATTGGACCGACCGTCGGAAAGCGGGCAGCCATTCCTTTGAAGATCTCGATTGCCCTGCTGTAGTGCGCAATTGCGCTGGTGTTGTCGCCGAATCCCGCAGACGCGCCGGCGAGGCGATACTCGAAGGATCCCTCGTAGTGCTGAAAGCCATGATCTTCCGGAGCCGCGCGCCGGATTTTTTTCACGACTGCGAGCCCGGCCGTCGCAGCGCCGGCTGCACTGCGATAGTCGCCGAGCGGTGAATTGCGGGAATCGCCTTCGAGGTCTGCCAGCAGCATGTAGGAGAAGGAGAGATCGCGCGCGATCGCCTGACTCGCCGGATGTCGTGCGAACAACGCGCGCCATTCGTCGCGTGCGCGAAGCAGGGTATCGCGAGCGCCACGCAGATCGCCGGTTGCCGTGAGGATGCTCGCTCGTGTGTTCAACGTATTCGTCAGTGCGTTGCGGTAGCGATCGACGTCGGGATGCTCGGCGACCAGGGCTGAGGCGATCGCGGAAGCGTGCTCACAGGTTTTCAGCGCCGTCTTCATGTCACCGAGGTTGGCGAAGCCGGGCCGCCCCTGAATTTCCGCGAGCCGCTGATACGCGATTGCCAGGTCGCAACGAAGATCGGGATCGGCGCCGCCATCGCGATCGATCCGCTCGAGGTATTCGGCAGCATTGCGCACGAGGACTTCCCGCGCCGTCGTCGCGCCGGGAATCAGCCGCAGTTCGTCGTGAATGTCGAACATGAAAGAGCCGGCGATTCGCCGAACATCCGCCAGCCGGTGTTCTGCGAGCTGCTGCTGCCGCCGTGCCTCGCGAGCCTCGGTCACGATCATGATGCCGCCGGCGATCATCGCGATGAAGAGCGCACCGGTCGCGATCGCCGCCGCGGCGTTTCGGCGAAGGAACTTTCCCGTGCGGTAGCGAATCGTGTCGGGACGCGCGATGACCGGCTGACCGGAGAGATAGCGCTCCAGATCGTCGGCGAATTGCCGTGCGGAGTCGTAGCGCCGCTCGGGTTCAGCACGAGTCGCTTTGGCGACGATCGTGTCGAGATCGCCGGCGATTGCGCGACGCAGCGCTGGTGGTGCGACGCTGCTCATCAGCGGCAGATCGCCGCTCGCGCTGTGCCTGGCTCGTTCGCCCGTGAGGAGCTCGAACAGGACGACGCCGAGTGAATAGATGTCGCTCGTCGTGCTCACGGGTTGCCCGGCGAGTTGCTCCGGGCTCGCGTACTCGGGCGTCATCATCCGCGCGATCGTCGCCGTTCGATCTTTCTCCGTCGGATCGAGCAGTTTCGCGACACCGAAGTCGAGCAGCTTTGGCGTCCCATCTTCCGTCACGAGAATGTTCGCCGGCTTCAAGTCACGATGAACGATGAGACGCTGATGCGCATGATGTACGGCCGCGCAGGCCTTGATGAAGATGTGCAGCCGTTGCGCGATCTCGAGATCATGCTCGCGACAGAATTCTGCGATCGGTGTTCCATCGACATATTCCAGAGCGAGATAGGGAAGCCCGTCGGGTGTTGCGCCGCCGTCCAGCAGTTGCGCGATGTGCGGATGTTCGAGTCCCGCGAGGATTTGCCGCTCGCGATGGAAGCGGTCGATGATGAAGTCCGTATCCATGCCCCGGCGGATCACCTTGATCGCCGCGCGCTTCTGGAAATCGCCTTCGCGCTCGGCGAGAAACACCGAGCCCATTCCGCCGTGACCGATCTCGCGCAGGACGCGATACGCGCCGAGCCTTGTGCCGATGAGCGGATTCCGTTCGTCGCGATCACCGATGATCGGAGTATCGAGGAAGCCGTACGAATCCGCGTCGCGTGCAAGCATCCGTTCGACTTCGGCCGCGAGCTCGGGATGTTGATTTCGCAGTGTTCCGAGGAGGGCATCGCGCATCGGCGCCGGTGCATCGGCGATCTCGTTGAACGCCGCTTTCAGTTGCTCCCAATCCTTGGGAGTGCTCATGCACACTCCATCCGCGTCAGCAGCCACGCGCGCGCCATGCGCCATTCGCGCTTGACGGTCCGTGAGGAAATATCGAGAGCAGCAGCAGTCTCTTCGACGTTCAGCCCGGCGAAGAAGCGCAGTTCGACGACCTTCGCCTGCTGCGGATCCTTCACTTCGAGCGCGGAGAGTGCGTCATCGAGCGCGATCAGTTCGACCTCCTGCTGCTCGGCCGGCCAGGTGAGCTCGTGCACCACGCTTTCGATGGCGATCGGTGCGATGCCTGCGCCTCGTTTTTCCGCAGTGTGCTTGCGTGCATGATCGACCAGCACGCGGCGCATGATCTCCGCCGAGACGGCGAAGAAATGCGCGCGATCTTTCCATTCCGTCCGCCGCTGATCGACGAGCCGCAGATAGGCCTCGTTCACGAGCGCCGTTGGTTGCAGGGTGTGTCCGGGACGCTCATTGCGCAGCCGCATCTCCGCGATTTCACGAAGCGTCGCATAGACGAGCGGAAAGAGAGCGTCGAGCGCGCGGCGATCGCCGCGGCTCCAGTCCAGCAGGAGAGAGGTTACGTCCGAGGGCATGGGGCAGAGTGGGCGAGACGATTATAAGGGGCATGAGAGCCTACTTTGCGTTCGCCATCAGCACATCGCTCCATGCGACGCTGGTCTTGCAGGGATTGTCGAGAGGCCAGGTGATGAATGCGCGCTCGACATCGATGCCGAGCTTCGCCACGTCGGTCACGAACAGTTTCGATCGCGACTTCAGCGGCTGATCGACGCCGCGGACGCAGAGAAGGTCGCCGGAGAGAATCGTCTTCGAGCGAGGGAAGTAGAAGACGTTGTAATCGTCCGTGTGCTGGGACTCGACGTTGAAGATGACGATGGTGTTGCCCGCGTCCTCGATCGTGCGGCTCGTTTTCACCACTTCGATTCTCGAGACTCGAGGATTGGCGGACAACGCGTCGGCGTCGAAGCCATGCGTCGAGGCCGCGATCTGCCGCACGTATTCGGCACCGGTTGGAGTCGTCACGATCGTCGCACCATCGGCGATGAAGCTGCGGACGCTGCCGACATACTGACCGTGGATGTGGCTGAACGAGTGATAGCGAATCGGTTTGCCGAATCGCTCGTGAATTCTCCGGACGAGAACATCGCCGTTACGGCCGTTGAAAACGCCTTCGATCACGAAGACGAAATCATCGAACTCGGCGACGTAGACGCGAGTGTTCTGCACGGTGAGATCGGCGGCGAATAATCGAGGAGCGAGCTCGCGAAACTGGATGTCTTCCGCGACGAGAGGCGTGAGCTCGCTGCCCTTCGGCAATTCAGGGAGTGTGCTGCCTGCAGAAACGCGCTCGACGTCCAGCGCAGCGCGCTCACGTCCGCCGTCCGTGATGGTGATTCGCGACGGAAAACGAAACGTGCCACGGTCGCTCCAGCTGGCGTACGTGGTGACTTCGAGGAGATCACCGAAAAGAGGATTGGAAATCGACTTCTCGACAGACGCAGGGAGGCTCGTCTTCGGATCGACATGAACTCGCAGCAGCTCGTTCTGAAACGCGAAGAGGAGCGTCGACGCGTCGAGGAGTTGGGCATTTTCGCGGTGGGCGGCGATCGTGGCGATGAGCGCGAGCGGATCGAACTTCACGAACGTCGACGGCAAGAGCTCACCCTCGGCATCGATCGAGGTCCACTGCTTGTCTTTCCACTGCAGGAGCGAACCATCGCGGACGAGATATCGATCGGCTTCCGGCTCCGAGCCATCGCGCAACTCGATCGCCAGCAGCGCCCTCGCCGGCTCGCCGCTCAATGTTCCGGTCATGTGACCTTCCCATGCGTCACCGGCGTGTTTCGGATGGCTGAAGTCGCGGAGCACTACGTTGACCTGTACTGTGTGCGCCGCGTTTGCGCCCGACGCCGCGGCCATTTTCGTGATCAGGGCATTGGCGCGGATGCCGTTGTCGTGGTGCGCGCCAGTGGCCGCAACGGCGCTCAGAAGCGAAGTCAGAACGAAATGCATCATGCGAGTTGTGACGGTCCTCGGGGAAGAGAGTTACGATCGCGAAATGAATCTTCTCATCCGTTGGATCGTCAACACGATCGCATTGTTCATCGTGGTGCACATCGTGCCGGGTTTCAGTTACGGGACGATCATCAGTCTTGCGGTCGCCGCGGCGGTGCTGGGGCTGCTCAACGCGGTCGTGAAGCCCCTCCTTTTCGTTCTGACGTTCCCTCTGACGCTGATCACGCTGGGACTGTTCCTGGTCGTCCTCAACGCGATCATGCTGGAGTTGACGGCGTGGCTCGTGCCCGGGTTCGCGATCCACGGCTTCGGCTGGGCGATCGTGGGTGCCATCGCGCTCGGACTTATCTCGCTAGTGACGTCTCGAATCGGCCGCGAACGTGAGTAGACGGCGTTGAGGTGCCTTCGATACACTACGGTCCGCCGCAGATAAACTGAGGACAGGAATCGACTTGAATATCATCAAGAACCGTGTCAACGACGTCACCGTGCTCGACATCCAGGGCGTGATCAAGCTGGGGGAGAGCGCGCGCGAATTCTCGAGCTATCTCGAGAAAGTGCTGAACGACGAGACCGGACCGGTCATGATCAACTTCGAGGCGATCAACTACATGGACTCGACCGGCCTCGGTGAGTTGATCGGGTATCTGCAGAAGTTCGAAGACCGCCAGCGAAAGATGGCGCTCGTCAAACCCTCGCACCGCATCCTGGCGCTGTTGAAGATCACGAAGCTCGACACCGTCTTCAAGATCTTCGACTCGCGCGAGACGGCGATGGCGTATCTCACCGACACCGCCGCTTGACCGCGCCCTTTGGCCCCTGATTGCGCGTTTTTGCGCGTAGTCATCGGAGGCCATCATGAGACAGGCTGCAATCCTCTGTGCGCTGCTCTTTGCGGCAGCGGTCGCGCATGCCGACTGTTCGGGAACGATCACGCCGGCTGAGATTCAACTGACGAAAGACTTCAAACCGAAAGAAGTCGTCGTACGGACGAATCCCGATTGCGATGCGAGTGAAGTACGGTGGAGCTTCGCCCCACTCGGGTTCGGCATCATCTCGGATCTCAGCAACGTCATCGTCAAGAAACAGCCCGACGGCTCATTTCCTGAGGCGACGTTCGTCGTGCGTGCGAACCCGAATGCGGATCTGCCGCCGGAGGGGAAGGAGTGGCCGATCACGCCCCTCGGCCCAGCGCCGGCATACAAGCCCATCGGTCCATCGCTCACGGTCAACATCACGCTCGGTGGTGGCGCCGCGCCGCCGCCGGCCGATACCAAACTCCCGCGCAGCTTCCCAGCCGCCTCCGGAATGCTGAAGAACGGTCAGTACAACCAATGTCTGACCATCGAGAACAACCAGCATGTGAATGGTGCGGCGCTCGTGATGCGGCAGTGCGGGACACAGCCCGATGCGCAGACCTTCACCTTTGGCTCCAATGGTGAACTGCTCAGCGGAAACTTCTGCGCCGTTCTGCAGAACAACGGAACGGCGGATGACACTCCGGTCGTGCTCTGGCAATGCAACCGCGGCGGTCAGGGCAACGAGATGTGGACGTTCGACAACGCGCAGCATCTCATCGGCCGCGAGTTCAAGAAGTGTCTCGAACCGAACGGCAGTGACGAACCGAATCACGCAACGATTCTTCGTCCGTGCTGGGATGGTGCGAACCAGAAATGGTCCGTCGTGCAGCCACCGGCGAGATTGGCTCGAACGTTTCCAGCTGCTTCAGGGTTGCTCAAGAACGGGCAATACAACCAGTGCCTGACGATCGAGAACAATCAACATGCGGACGGGGCGCACCTCGTCATGGCGGAGTGCGGGCAGAACGACGCGCAACTGTTCACGTTCGGCCCTAACGGAGAGCTGCAGAACAACGGAAAGTGTGCCGTTCTGCAGAATTCGAGTACCGAGGACAACACGGCAGTCATCCTGTGGAACTGCAGCGGCGCCATGCAGAGCAACGAGATGTGGACGCTCGACAACCGGAGCCGCCTCATTGGGCGGGACTTCGGAAAATGTCTGGAGCCGAATGAAAGCGACGGCACGCACGCCGCGATCCTGCGTCCGTGCTGGGATGGTGCAAATCAGAAATGGAACGTCTTGCCCCCGGCGCCGGCACGTCTCGCTGTGAGTTTCCCTGCAGCGTCAGGCTGGCTGAAGAACGAACAGTACGACGCCTGCCTCACGATCGAGAACGGCCAGGCCAGCGATGGCGCGCGGATGGTGATGGCGCCGTGTGGATCGCAGGCGGGTGCGCAGAATTTCACGTTCGGTACGAACGGTGAAATCAAGATCAACGGGAAATGCGTCGTTCTGCACAACAACGACACAAGTGATAACGCTCCCATCGTTCTCTGGCAGTGCAACAACGGCGGCCAGATGAATGAGATGTGGACGCTCGACGCGGCGCGGCACCTCATCGGCCGTGAGTTCAAGAAATGCATGGAGCCGAACGATGGCGATGCCAGTCACGCAGCCATCCTGCGTCCATGCTGGGATGGTGCGAATCAGAAGTGGAACGTCGAACAGCCTCACGTGGCCGACTCACAAGGACCGTCTGATTTCGCAGTCCAGTTCGAGGTTGGAGCCCTCAATGGGCAGACGGTCACGAGTCTGGAGCTTTCCGTCGGCGACAGCAGAACGCTCGAGGTGTTCTCGCTCGCGCAGTCCGTATCGGGGCCGGTGAAGTACTCGCAGAACGAAAAGGATGTCACCGCGAACGTCTCGATCACGGTCGAAGGTGGTGGAGTGCAGATCGACAGAACTGAGTTCCCCATGCGGCTGGGCACTCTGTTCTTCAAGCCTTCGGAGCCAGGATTCGGCCTTTCGACGACGGAAGCTGGCAACGCGACGATCGTTGCAACCGCTGTTCTTCCCGACGGGACGACTCGGGTGGGACGCCTTCCCGTGCTGGTGAAGCCCAACACGACTCCTGGCGTCATTGTCGGCCATTGGATTGAACCGACTCCGGTTCCCGATGTCATCGTCGGTGAGGAGGGGGGGCCGCAGCCTGGGCATGGTGCCAGCGCCGCGCCGGTCGATTCGGGTGAGACGCTCTACGGCGCAGATGTGTTTTCTTCCTCGATTCAAAAGGCGGAGAGATCGGCCGAAGCGTTCGAGGGGCTCGCTGCCGCGGCAGCAGCGGCCGGCGAAGATGTGCTCGAGCCTGAACAGATCGAAATGATCTCCGAGTTCTCACGCGCACAAAGTGAGCTGCTCGGACTTCTCCGCCGGAGTCAGCCACTGCCTCCCGTCACTGACGATGACGACGAGGACGCATTCCTGCGGAATCTGAAATCCAATGCGCCTCTCGTTGCCGGTCGTGCGGATTTCGACAAAGAGATCATCGAGCTGTTCATTCAAGGAGGTCTGAACCGCGCAGCGCGAACCTACACGCCGGTTCAGACTGCATCACTCGGTGCACTGCCGCTCTTCTTCGCCATGGACGTGGGTGAGATGGCGGAAAACCAGGAGCTCATGAACGACTGCGCGCAACACAAGTGCAAGTGGAGCGAGATCAGCGCGTCGCGCGAGCCGGTGGAGATCCTGGTCGACATGATGCGTCAGGCGGCAGGGAATGCCGACATGGAGTTCAAGACGTCGCTCGTCAACGACGTCCTCTCCGACATGAACAACAAGCTGCAGCTCTTCCCGAAGACGCACATCAAACAATGGGAGTTCACGGTCAAGGCATTGAGCGTCACGGGCGCGGTCGTCGCCCTCGTCGACCTCATGTCGCAGGCACAATTGAAGATGATGCCGTCGCGCATCGCCGATCTCTATGCGAACGTCGGCGATCAATCGCGGCAGCGCAATGCTCCGGCACCGACGGTCCTGCAGGGCGGGAAGGCGAGTCTCAAGGTCTACATGACGGCTGCGTCACTTGGTGGAGAGCTCGTCAAGCCCTCCGACATCATCAACGCGATCGGCGGACCGCTGTGGGACAAGATGAAGGACAAGATCAAGGCTCCGAGCGTTCTCGACCGAGGCAAGCTTGGGGGCAAACTGGGCGAGCAGGCCGAAAATCCGGCGGGTGTGATTGGCAAGATCTATAAGCGGACGATCAACGAGCCGGAAGCGATCAAGAACTATGACCTCGACGTGCTTGCGACCCTGCTCGTTCATGAACCGCACGTCAAGGCGTGGCTGCAGAAAATCGATTCTCCAGTCACCGTCAAGCCTTACAAGCGCGGGCCCTTCCTCATCAACAGCGAAAAGGTGCTGATGCTGAAGAACGACAATCAGCACAACAACCGGTCGAAGGAACTGATTCAGTTGATGTCGGAGTCGAAGGGGAAGTTCTACATCTTCGGGAAGAATCCGACTGAATCAGGCAAGACGGCAGGATACTCGTACGGCCTTCAGCCGAAATTGATCACTGATCTCAGCCGGGCAACGGAAGGCCTTCCCTGCGTCAAGCCGGACGATCCGAGTGTGCCCCAGCAATGCGGACTCTTTCGAGTCGGTGTGGTCCGAGTTCAAAAAATGGAAACCGATCGCCGCTGCGATCTAGGCCCTATCGGCAGTGCATGTTCGCTGGCGCCCGCCAACTGGGCAGGTCCCACGCCGACCGACGGCTCCTGGAACGGTATCGTCACGAACGAATGTACGTGTATCTCGACACGGACCGGCCGCCGTTACTGACGGGGATGTGAGGATCCAGTGGGGCACAGGCGCCCTCGCCTGTGCCCCATTTTTCTTTGGCCCCTCTTCGCTGCCGATTGCGCGTAGACAGACAGCAACCCGAAAAAAGGAGACGTCATGCGTTTCGCTCGTGTTCTCGCTGTCTGCTGGTTCATCGCCCGGCTTTCGATGGCGCCGGGCGCCTCTGCACAATGCACGGCAACACTGCCGCCGAACCTGCCAGCGCCCGGCGTCCTGAAACCCAACTTCGGCAACTTCGTGAACGTGGTCGTGAGTACGAGCTCGGGATGCAGCGACGCTTCGATCACGTATGCACCGCAACCGCCGAGCGGGATCATCGTCGACCAGAGCAATCTGACGACGAACAAGCAGGGCGATGGCACCTATCCCGACGTGACCTTTACATTCCGTGCGACTGGCTCCGCGGTACCGGGCCGCTACACCTTTCCGGTGCGTGCGATCGGCTCGACGCTCAACACGGCGTACAACCTCACGCTCGCTGTTGCCGGCGGGTTTTCGTTCGACCTGAATCCGGCGACGAATCCGATCAACGTTCCGGCGGGGACGTCGCAGAAGTTCACGATCTCGACGACGGCAGACTCGGGATTCTCCACGCCCATCAACTATCAGATCGACAACTCCGCGAGCTATCCGATCGACAAGCCCTCGCAGACGATCAACTCTCCGTATCCGAACATCGATTTCACGATCTCCGTGCCGTCCAGCGCAGTCGTTGGCAGCTCGTCGAACATCAACATCACGGCGACAGCGGGTTCCACCACCATTACGCACACAGTGGTCGTGATGGTGACTGCGCCGCCGCTGCAGCCTGACTTCACCGTATCCGTCGCCCCGCCGTCGATCAGCGTGACCGCCGGGGGCGCAATCGTTCCGATTCTCTTCAGTGCAAGCGGTGTGAATGGATTCAGCGGTTCGATCAGCGTGACCGCCCCCGTGATTCCTGGTGTCACGTTCAGCGAAACGCAGTTCACGATGACGGCGGGGCAGACGCATGCGCTCAATGTCACCGCGCAGCCGACTGCCGCTGCAGGTCTCGTTACTGCGAACTTCACTGCGCAATCCGGAACGATCGGTCCGAAGACGGTTCCGCTGGCAATCACGATCAACGCGGCGACACCGGCGGGAGACTTCAACGTGTCGCTTGCTCCCGCCTCGCTGACAGTGAAGAGCGGAAGTTCCGCGACGTCTGTGCTGACGCTGTCGCGTCTCAACGGCTTCGCGGGTACCGTCGATCTCTCGGCGACGAGCTCCTCGCCGGATGTGCAGGTCCAGTTCGCTCCTTCGAGCACACTCGGTGCTGCGGAGACGACGCGCAATGTCATTGTTTCCGCGTCGAACATCAGCGCTCCTTCCGTTGCACTGCTCACGATCACGGCGACCGCGCCGTCACTCGGCAACAAGCAGCAGAGCGTCGCGCTCTCGGTCACGCTGCAGCCGGGCGTGCAATCGGGTGCGCCCGTCCTCACCGCGATTGCGCCCGACGGGGTTGTCGCCGGTGCTGCGGCCGCGACGGTTCTGCTCTCGGGTCAGAATTTCGCGAGCAGCGTGAAGGTGATTGCGAGCGATCCGCGCATTACCGTGCAGTCATCGATGACTCTCGTTCCGGGAACGCTCGCGAGCGCGATCGTGCGCGCGAAGCCCGGCACGCCCGTGGGCCGTTACTCTCTCTCGATTCAAAACGATCCGCCTTCAGGCGCGACCTCGCAGACTCTCGACTTCTTCGTCTACGACGCGGGATCCATCGGCGCGCCGCTCGGCGTCACCGGCGCCGCGATTCTTTCGCCACTGTCAGGCAAGTGCATGTACGGCGACAGCGCGGTCTACGCGCACGGCATCGTGGCGACGAGTGGAACGGGGACCATCATGGGTCATTGGGAGCTCGAAGATGGCGGCGCGTTCACGCCGTTCAGCACGTTCACGCTGACGGTGCAGGCTGGTGAGCCGGCACCGGTCGACGCGAAAGTGCCCGTGCCGCGCACGTCGGCCGGGATTCATCGTCTGCGCCTCGTGATCGATCAGCCGGCGCTCGTGCGATCGGCGGAAGTCGAGCTCCTGATGTCCGCCGTTCCCTGCGCCAGCGATCTCACGATCCTCGGGCCCCTGCCGGACGAAGATGCGGCGGCGGCTGGCGCTCCGCTTTCGACGAGCGCTTCCTCCGATCGGAGCGATGGCACGTCGCCGATCACCATGCGCTGGTCGCTCGTGCCGAGCGCGATCGGATACGTGATCGAGATCGAAAAAGATGGCCGGTTCTTCAAGCGCGTCGGTGCATGTTCGGACGAAGAAGCACGCGAAGGCATTCCCTGCGAGGCGTACGACACACATCGCGGCGAAGTGGATCTCGATCTGATCTCGCTTGCGATGCGCGATACGCCGGGCGACAACGACGTCATGACTGCCGAACAACTTGCGGCGCTGCGTGCGAGTACGTTCCGCTGGCGAGTGACTTCGCGCTACTCCGGAGAATTCGAGGACATCAAGTGGAGTCCGTGGGCGCCTCTTCCGATTCCGCTCAGTGCAGCCGTGCGCCGCGCGCACGAGCCGGTGAAGACCGCCTCACTTGCCGCGGCAGACCTGTCGGGCGTGAGTGATGCCGATGGAGCCGCGGCGCCTTCGACGGTCGTCGCGAAGAAGAATCCGTTCCGGCATGACTGGCTGATCGTTCCGAGTGTCACGTCGACGTACACCGAGCATGCGAAGGACCAGCAGGGCATCGTGCAGATATCGAGTCAGGCCGATTTCGGTCAGGCGCCCGTCGCGCTCAAGTACACGACGGACTTGAACGGCACGAATCTCTATGGCGATCACTTCACGGCGAAGTCCAGCCGTAACTGGGTCGCGAATTTCGGCAATGCTGCGAAATCGACGCTGGCGATCCGGCCGGAAGCGATCGTCGGTTATGCACCGCCTGCATTCTTCGCGGAGTCGCAGTATGTGAATGCGTCGTTCGCGCGCGGTGGGGCCGTCGCGAAGGCGGGAACACGCTTCGGGACGCTGTCCTACTACTCGACGTTCGACTCGCTGCTGACCGGCATCATTCCGGGAGAGTTCTCGACGCGTCAGAAAGTCGAAGCGGCGGCGTTCGAGCTGCCGAAGACGAAGCGGCTGACGTTGAAGCTGCTGGGATTGCGCGTCGAAGATCTGGCGACTCAGCAGTCCGTCGGATCGACAGGCCGCTCGCTCGGGTTCTTCATGCGCTTCAAAGCGACGCCGCGATTCGAGATCCTGGCCGAGGCCGCGAGAGGGAAAGTGGACTCGGTCGATGATCCGGCGCAGAACCGCAATGGCAGCGCATATCGAGTCGGGTTCACCGGCAGCCGTGCATCGTTTACCTACCGGCTCAATCTGAATCACACGGATTCCGGCTTCGTGAATCCTGCGAATCGCGGCTTCACGTATGGAGGTGTGCCCGATCGCACTGGCGGCGACCTCGCGATCACCAAGACGATCGCGGGCGGCATGCTGTCGGCGCAGGTGCGGCGGCAGCAGCAGTCGCGGCCGACCTCGCACGCAACCGCCACAGGTTTGAACGTCGCATACAACCATCGCGTTGGATCGCATGCGACATTCGCGGTGTCCGGGAATCGCAATGACGACCAGGGGACACGGGACGCGAAGCGATTCCTTCCCGCGACCGATCGTCAGCAGACCGGCCTCACGATGTCGCTGAGCGAGTCGTTCGGACGCTTCAGCTTTTCGCAGAGTCTGGCGCATCAGCAATTGCGCGATCAGGTCCACGCGACGGCGAAGAACGACACGAACTCGCTCTCGATCACGGGGAGCGGCGCGCTCTTCAAGAACTTCAACCTTTCGGCCAACCTGTCGGCGATGAGCTCGGAGGGAGTTCGCAGGACGGTAGGGAAGACGGACACGTACAACTTCGGACTGCAGCCGGCGTATTCGATTCCCACGCTGCATCTTTCGCTGGCACCACGCTTCACATTCTCCAGGGTGCGTAACGATCTGCGGGATAGCGACAACGAGAGCGAGCAATACTCGGGACTGGTCGACTGGCAGCCCGTCTGGCTGCGCTCGATCGCATCGCTCCAGCTCGCCTCGAACTGGAATCGCAACCGCTCCGAGTCGGCATTCGCCCCGCGGACGCACCAGATGACGCGCAGCTACACAGGAACGTTCGCGCTCCGCTGGGGAGCCGGAATCGGCCCCGCCCTCTTCCACCTCCGGTAGATGGGGTCAGGTCGAAAGTCGAAACTTTGCTCCAACGCTTGTAGAAGCACTATCGTGTTGCGGGACGGATCGGATCGATCGGAACCGCTGGTGTCGCCCTCAGCGGACAATTTTTCTACCAGGAGTGGAGCTAAGTTTCGAGTTTCGACCTGACCCCATCCTTTTTGGTAGCATTCGCGTCGTTTTATGACCACGAGCTTTGTCCCCGTCCTTCTTCTGCTCATCGTGGCCGTCGGCCTCGGTGCGGTGTTCCTCAGTCTGAACTGGGTCATCGGCCGTCATCAGCGGACGCCGTCGAAGCTCGCTCCGTACGAGAGCGGCGTGCCGCTGCTCGACACCAACAGAAAGCGCGTCAACGTGCGCTTCTACCAGATCGCGATGTTGTTCATCCTGTTCGACATCGAAGCTGCGTTCCTCTACCCGTGGGCGGTCATCTACCGCCGCGCCACGTACGGCAACGCTGGCATGTTCCTCTTCGGGGAGATGCTGTTGTTCATCGTCCTCCTCGCGGTTGGCTACGTGTACGTCTGGAAGAAGAAGGCGTTCGACTGGAAATGATCGATGGCTGAGCTCCACCCTGATAATGCATACGCTCCCGAACGCTTCGCCGATCCTGCGAAGCGCGTCGAGTTTTCGCCCGAGGCGAAGAAGAAGTTCGATTATCTGCTGACGAGATATCCGAACAAGGAAGCCGCGCTGCTTCCCGTGCTGCATCTCGCGCAGGAAGAGTGGGGCTGGATCTCGCCTGAAGCGGTTCACTACATCGGAGGATTGCTGGAGCTTTCACCGGCGACCGTCTTCGGTGTCGTGTCGTTCTACAACATGTACAACCAGAAGCCGGTCGGGAAGTATCACGTCCAGGTCTGCACGAATCTCTCGTGCATGATCGGCCGCGCATACGACATCTACGAAGGCCTCTGCGAGAAGATGGACGTGCAGCCGGGACAGACGACGCCTGACGGCAAGTTCACGATCACGGAAGTCGAGTGCCTCGGTTCCTGCGGCACCGCACCGGTCGTGCAGATCAATAACGATTACCACGAGAACATGACGCTCGAGAAAACGGAGACGCTGCTCAGGCAGCTCAAGTAGCGGTTTCGAGGGCGCGCGGGTCCGCGGGTACGCGGTCCCAACCGCGCGCCCACGAATCCGCGCACCCGCGCAACCATGGAACCAATCAAAGTCCTCACCGCCAATATCGACAAGCCGAACTCGACGTCGGTCGATGTCTATCTCGCCGGCGGCGGCTACAAAGCTGCTGAAAAGGCATTGAAGATGAAGCCGGAAGAAGTCACTCAGATCGTGAAAGACTCCGAGCTTCGTGGCAGGGGAGGCGCAGGCTTCCCGTGCGGCATGAAATGGTCCTTCGTGCCGAAGAACGCACCGAAGCCGACGTACCTGCTCTGCAACGCAGACGAGTCGGAGCCGGGCACGTTCAAGGATCGCGTGATCATCGAGCGCGATCCGCACCTGCTCATCGAAGGGATGATCATCGCCGCGTACGCGATCGGTTCCTGTCCGATGTCGTACATCTACATTCGCGGCGAGTTCTACTACGGCGCGACCGTGCTCGATAAAGCACTCGAGGAAGCGCGTGCCAGGGGCTTCCTCGGCAAGAACATCTTCGGAAGCGGATTCGACTTCGACATCACCGTGCATCGCGGCGCAGGCGCTTACATCTGCGGCGAAGAGACGGGACTCATCGAGTCCGTCGAAGGTCATCGTGGCCAGCCGCGCGTGAAGCCGCCGTTCCCCGCGGTCGTCGGCGTATTCGGCGGACCGACGGTCGTCAACAACGTCGAGACGCTTGCGTGTGTGCCGTTCATCATCAACAACGGCGCCGAGTGGTTCAAAGGATTCGGCAGCCCGAAGAACACCGGCCCGAAGCTTTACTGCGTTTCTGGTGCAGTGAAGAAGCCGGGTGTCTACGAGTTCCCGATGGGCATCTCGCTCAAGGAGCTCATCTACGATCACTGTGGCGGCATCACGGGCGATCGCAAAGTAAAGGCCGTGATCCCTGGCGGTGCCTCGGCTCCGATGCTCACCGCCGATGAGCTCGATCTGCCGCTCAACTTCGACGCCGTGATGAAGGCGGGCTCGATGCTCGGCTCGGCCGGCATCATCGTCATCGACGAGTCGATGTGTATTGTCGACGCGGTGTGGCGCCTCGCGAAGTTCTTCGCGCACGAGTCCTGCGGAAAGTGAATGCCGTGCAGCGAAGGAACGAACTGGATGGGGACGTTACTCGATGGCATCGAGCGCGGCAATGGCCGTCAGCAGGATGCGGATCTGTTGCTCGATATGGCGGACAACATCGGCGGCAAATCGCTCTGCGCTCTTGGTGATGCGGCGATCGGCCCCGTGATCTCGAGCGTGAAGAAGTTCCGCGACGAGTACCTGTATCACGTCGAGCACAAGAGCTGTCTTCCGGGCACGACGCGGTACCGCCGACTCGATGTGGCGATGGCTGTGCATTAGCATTGGCGCATGCGCCGCACGATCGTTTTCGCACTCGCGATCCTCTTCAGCTGCTCGACGATCCAGAAACAGAAGGCAGAGCCGGGAAAGCCGGACGATCTGCACTTCCACAATCTTCAGGTCTTCCCACAGAACATCCCGCGTGAGGAGCTGATCCGCAACATGCGGACGATGGCCCGTTCACTCGGCGTTCGCTGCAATCATTGCCATGTGCAGACCGCGGAGACGCCGAAGCCCGAGTTCGATTTTCCGAACGACGCCAAACCGGAGAAGAAGATCGCCCGCACGATGCTGCGAATGGTGAAGAAGATCAACGGGGATTACGTCTCGACGATCAAAGACCGCAAGCAGGATGTGACCTGCATGACGTGTCATCGCGGGAAGGTGATTCCGGAAGTGCCGGCGATCAACCTGGACGAGCACTGAATCAGTGCGCCGCGCGTCGCCGGAGCGGGATCGGTGTCCCGATCTGTGGCGGCGCGAGCAACTCTTCCCCTTGCAGCAGGAGCTCGCGTGCGAACGACCGCGACTTCCCATTGCCATCGACTCCCGTTACGCACAACGAGATCGTGATCGGGTCGACGCCGGAATAGCCGTCATCGCTCTGCAGATCGAGATTCGGGAAGTCCTTCGCCAGCGCCGGCGCGTCGTATGTGTACAGGAGAGTGCTCGAGCTTCCCTCCTCGAGGAGAAAGCCCGGCATCGTTGCCGTGTAAGTCAGCTGCGGATTGCGCAAACCCGCGGGTGGAGTGATCACAAACTTCAGCGGACCTTCAGCAGGGTGCAGACGTCCGGCATCGGGTGCAACGGCGAGTGGGGGAGAGTCGGGCGAAACGACATAGAAGTAGAACTCGCCGCTGCGGGAGCCGAGAACGTCGCCTGAGGGAAAGGGAGCAGAGACCTGCCCGGCGGACGTACGGCCATCGAACGTGATCGCCACCTTCGCTTTCCAAACGCCGGTCTCGTAGACGCCAGCATCGGTCGGGTCTTCGAACCAGCCGAAGGAATTCGCACGACCATTGATCGTTCGCAGCTGACCCGAGGGCGACGTAATCGTGATTTCGATGCGAGAAGGAAGAGGGGGCGCCGAGTAACCGGAGAACGATGCGCGTTCGCCGAGCTGCAGAATCGTTCCGGGCCTCACCGCCGTCGGATGAAAGAAGAGGTCAACATCTTTACCTTTCAGCGTGAACAGCGGCCCGCCGGACGGTCCGCCGCCATTCCCCTGAAACGGCGGGAAGACGCGCGTTCCGCCGCGCTTGTCGTCATCCGGCACGAGGACGAACAGCGACGCATAGCCGGCGTACAGTGGCTGCGCCAGTGCAGACCCATGCAGCGTCACCCCGCCGAACTCGAACTTGAAATCGTTCGGCAGATCTCCATTGGCTCCTTGCCCGATCTGTGCGCCGTATTGATCGTGGAATGGCCAGTACACGAGTTGCACGCTGTCCTCCGCGATCAACTCGCGCACGGCGATCGACGGACGCTCGATGAAGCGATAGCTGTAGCCCCACAAGTCGACGCGCGATGGATCGATATGCGGCTCGACTCCGTCCGCGCGCGTGGAGAAGAGCGGAATCTCGCCGAGCGGTACGCGCTCATCGAACGTTCCGGGATCGCGCGTCCCGACTCCCGAATCGCGAAGTCGCTTCCGCAGAAGATCGGTAACGAGACTTCGCGGATCCTGAAACGTGAAGAGCGCAAATTGCGTGTCGGACTTCTGCATCCAGAACACATCTCCCGAGTTGAATGGCGGATTCGGATGGCTGACATCGGGAAGGTTCGGAAACGGCGTTTGTGATCGGAAGAACCACTGTGAGCCGAGCACTTGCGTGTTCACCATCCCGCGGCGTCCATGCGCAATGATCGGCGTGTCGCGCGGCGCGATGACTCCGCCCCAGGTCCGCCCTCCAGACCATTCGTCAGAGGACGCCAGCACATCGACCCGGTATTCACCCGGGTCGGTCAGAACGACATCCGAAAGCGGGGGATTGAAATAGCCGAAGCGATTTGCGCGGCCGCTGATGACACGTTCGATCATTCGCGCGGAATCTGATTGCGGAGCGATCCGAACACGCACTTGAACGTCTGCCGCGACCGGTGGTCTGAGAATCACCGCGGGGCTCAGCCGATCTCCGACCTCGAGAGGCGTTCCGGGAATCAATGACGTGTCGACGGAGAGCAACCGCCCGACATGCACCTCGAACGTTCCGCCGACGTTCCAAGTGCTACCCCAGATGTCGTCGATCGACGCATCCAGCGTAACGACGTACCGTCCATCGCGCGGGAACTCGATCTCGAAGCGTGGATCGAGAGTGCTCAGTTGTTCGCACTCGAAGATTTCGGTCGTCGCCCTCGAGAACCCTCCAAACGGATTGCTGAAGTTTTCGCCTGAGTCTCCATTCGACTTCATGCGTGTCTGCACGAACGGCGCGGGCCCAATGACTCGCGTCGAACCATCAGGCGCCGCGATGGTGACGCTCAAGTGTCCGGATGGAAATCGAAAAGGGATCAATGGCAAATCGCCGCGGCCCCAATCAGCAAGCGAGACGGTCGGCACGAACGGTTCGAGCCGGTAGGAGATCGGTGCGCCCGATGCGTCGAGCCGTCGGACCTCCAGTGAGTCATTCATTCGCAGGCGCGACGAGAGAGCAAATGATCCGCGATCCTCTTCGGCACGTGCGCCGCGCGTGCCGTTGCTCAGAACGTCCGCCATCAACATCACTGGCAGCCGGGGAAGCGCGGGATTTCCGACCTTGATCGCCGGCAGATACGCGGTGTTGTAGTTCCGTCGTGTCGAGGGACCGATCCGCAAATCCGAGGAGTCGGTGGGGAGACCTTCGACGGAGACGATGACCTCCGGCAGATAGATCCCGGCTGGCAGATCGGTCGGCAGAGTCAATGCGAAGTGGATTGCTCCCTCGGCGCGATCGGCGGCGGCCTTGTTCAGATCGATGTCGACGAACGTCTGCAGTGCGGTGCCGGAATTCGATTCCCGCTCGATCGGCAGATCGGTCGGCGTCATCAGCGTGGAGAGGTATCGATTCGCTGCAAGCGACGCCGCGCCATTGGCGCCGGAACACTTTCCCACTTGCAAGTAGACCTTGGATCGAATCGACGACGCCTGCTGTACGGCAGACGAGAACACGCGCAAGGTGCCGTCGACGCGCAGCGTCGTGCCGGAGGTCATCGTTCCTTCGAGAGTCCACGGGGGCCCGGAAACGGAATTCTGCGGCAAGCCGATGTCGCCGGCGACCGCAAACAAGTCATTGCTATTAGTGTTGAGAGGGACGCGCACGTACGTTCCCGCCATCAGCGCGAGGTTTCCTCCGACCGCGCCATCGCGCACATTGCGCGATTGAAACCCGATCGGATCGTCTTTCACGAGCACGGTGCTTCCCGCCGGCGCGAAGATGGCGGCGCTGAAACTGCCATCGCCGGAGGATTGCGTCCAGGCGACTTGACCGGTGTCCATCGTCACCAACACCACACCGCTACGGCCGGGAACCGCGCCCGCGCTCCCGCTGATCGTCGTCCGTCCTTCGTCATCGGGAACGGTGAATTGGATCAGCGCGGCGCGCGGTGGATCATCGGGAACGATTGGTGAGTGCGTGTCGATCCGCATTTCGAGGTTGCTGACACTCCCGTTTCGTGCGTCGACACGCGCGACCGCTGGAACGAGCGGCGGCTTCGCGAATGTGACGAGAGCATAGATGGCCGGCGGCAGATCGAACACGAAAGTGCCGTCGGCGCTCGTTGTAGCCGGGTGTCCATTGCTTATGTTGAGCGGATCGATTGCTGAGATTCCGAGACTTGCCTGCGGCTTGCCGGCGGCATCGATCACGCGCCCAGAGATCGATATGTTCGGCTGCGCGAGTGCAGAGAGTGCGATTCCGGCAGCGAGCAGAATCGATAGTCTCGTCATTTGGTGGATCCACTGGCTGCGGCGCGCCGTCGCGAGGTCGCCGCCGCGAAATCGATCGTACGAAGAAACGCAACGAGATCGTCTTTCTGTGCCGTCGTCAGTGTCGTCGTGCTGTGGCGATCGACGACGTCGAGCAGCGTCGCTGCGCTTCCGTCATGGAAATAAGGTGCTGTGAACGCGATGCCGCGCAGCGAGGGTGTGTCGAACGACGTTCCCTTACGCTCCAACGGACTCGTACCTGTTCCGACATCGTGTTTCTGCAGATCCGTGTAGAGCGGCGGCACATGGCAGGACGCACATCCCGCGGCGTTGAACACGTCGCCGCCGCGAATTGCGGCATCGCTCATCAGGACGCTTCGCGGTGCGGCGCGCAGCACACGCATGAATGCGGCGAGATCGTCGAGATCCTTCGAGCGTCCTGCGTTTGGCGGCGCCGCATTGCACGCGGGCTCGCAGTTGCTCGGGCCCGGCGCGAGTCCCGTGCCCGCCTGAATATTTCGGACCGTGCTCTCGACGTCCTGCAACTCGTCGAGATCGCCTGACCAGTGCATCGGCAGCGTGTCTGCGACGCCGAAGAGCGGCGGCGTATTGCGCGGCCCGTCGCGGAAGAACCACGTGCGGCCGTCCGTGCCGCCGTCGAAGTGGCACGTCGCGCACGAGATCCAGCGGTCTCTCGCCAGCGCCGTGCGGTTCGACGTGCTAAAGAGAATCTTTCCATTGAGGATCGATGGATCGAGCGGAATTTTCGTTACCTCGATCGTGCTCGTGACCATGTTCGTCGCGAGATCGAGCACGCTGACGGTTCCCGACAGCGTGTTGTTCACATACGCGAATCGTTCGTCGGCCGACAGCACGATGCCGCGCGGATTGCTGCCGGCCGAAACGTGTGCAACCGCGCGGCGCGTTGCGAGATCGATGATGGAAACATCATCACTGCCCGCGTTGACGACTAGCGCCTTGCCTGACGACGTCATCGCGACGTCGATGGGCAGCGACGACGGCCGGTCCGCGATGTCGATTGCGATCCGCTCCGCGTTGAGGTTCACGCCGCTCGCGAGATCGATCACCGAGACGATGGGAAACGCGGTCGAGTCGAAGAGCAGCGCCGGATTCGACGAATCGGAACGCGTCTGTGGCAGATACGCACGCGCACCCTTCACGACGATGCTCTGCGACACGTTCGAATCGGTCCCGGTCGAGATGACTCTCGTGACCGTGAGCGTATTCGTGTCGATCACGCTCACGCGTCCCGATCGAAAATGCGTGACGTATAACAGACCACCGCTGACCGCCAGGCCACGCGGAAACTCCTCCGTCGCAATCGTTCCTATCGGAGATAGCGTCGACTCATCGATCACGAGAATGCTCGACTCACCGGTGATGCTCACGTAGACGCGGCCGCCATTCACGATGACACCGAACGGATCGAAGCCGGTAGGAACCGCGCGCGTTACCCGCTGCGCGCCGAGATCGACTTCATCGAGCATCCCGTCGCGGCAAACGACGAATGCGCGATTGCCGTCGATTGCGAGCGTCTGCGGCGTCGAGCAGACCGAAATCTCTTTCACGCCCGCGATCGTGATGCTGTTCGAGTCGGGATTGACGGTGACCACGCGGTCAACGCCCGCGAGTGCGATGACTCCCGACAACAGCAGACTCGGACGAAGCATGTCCTGTTGAACGTACGCCGCACCTGCGCGCCGCGCAACTGCGCGACCGGCTTGCGTCTCACGCAACGAAGGCTTACGTTACGTACTGCCCCCCGAGCCCGGAGGTGTCACGATGCGGCAGGCAATCTTTGTCTGCATAGTCGCAGGCGCTGCGCTCATTGCGAGTGCTTGGATGCGGAGAACGATCAGGCGATGAGATCTAGCGCGATCTTCGTGCGAGTCGCAGTCGCGACCTTTCTCTCCACCGCGTCCGCGTTCGCCCAATCGACCTTCAAACTCTCCGGCACCGTCAGCGACACCGCCGGCAAGCCTGTCACCAACGCACGGGTGCAGATCCGCTACGGCAACAATCAGGAGCCTGACGCGATCACAAACAGCGACGCGAACGGCGCATTCGAGCTCACCGTCAACAGCGGCAATCTGAATTTCGGCGTCGTGCCGCCGGCCGGCTCCGGCCTCCTCAACGACTTCGTCAGCTTCCGCGTGTCACGCGATCTCGTGGCGCGAGTGAAACTCTTCCCGCCTGTACAGATCGACGTCACCGGCCGCGTCGCGGGAAGCTTCACCGAACGCGTCAGCCTCTACAGCCTGACGAGTGATCGATCGTACGATCAGTTCACGAATGACGGTCACGCGACGTTCACGGTTCCCCCTGACGTCTACTCCGCGCACGTTGCACACGCTGATACGAGCTACTTCTTCGGCCGCCAGACGATCGATGCGCGCGATGGCAACGCGAAGAGCGTCACGATCGATGCCGTACGCGACGCACCGATCAGCTCGACGCTTCCTCCACGCCGTGCACTGATCCACATCGGAACACCCGACGCGAACGGCACCGCCACCATCACGGGCGATGCGGGCGCGTGCGAGCCGCTCGCGACGATCGTCGTCATCAATCTGCACACGCACGAGACCGCATTCACGCTCTCGGCAAACGACGGCAGTTTCTCCCTCTCGATGTTCGCGCCTCCCGGATCGACGCTGCAGATCAAACACGATCCGAGTGGGCGGTACCTGCCGAACATGAATCTCTCCGGCGGAACCAACGAAGGCTTCGAGGCGCCGCCCGGCACGTACATCGACGTTTCTCCCACGCCCGGACAATTCTCCCTCTCCGGCTACCTCTACGCACTCACCAACGACAGCGATCTGCACCTTCACACGTACCAGATCCTCGGCTCGAACGAAGCCGGCCGCTGGTGGCTCAGCGGCGCGATGCCGTCGCAATCGTGGACCGCAGGACAGACGATCTCGCTCACGGGAAAACTGAAGATCTTCTCGCGCGCGATCACCTCGACGACTCCGTCGACGCTCGCACCGCGCGCGTTGATGAATCTCGAGCGGGTGTTCGATGCGGACGGCGTTCAGCGCCGCACGAACATGGACTTCGCGTCGACGTTCATGACGCCGACCGGTTTTCCCATCGAGCGCCAGGGTTTGTCGGTGAATCTCGGTCCGACGACGCTCACCAACGTGACGGTCGTCGACGGCCACATCGAGGCTGACTGGAGCGCGTCGCTCAAACTCGCCTCGTCGCTCCCGCCCGGAATCTACCGGCCCACACTCACGCTCAACGTCACCGGACTCGATCCCGGTCAGCACTACTTCGACGTTCTTCCCACGCCGGAAGGCGAGTACCTCGGCAACCTCAGCGCGTTCCCGCTCGTACGCGTCGGATCGCCGAAACCTCCGCACCTCTTCTGGGTGCTCGGCCTCGATACATTCACCAACGGCAATCGCGGAACGATCGCGATCGAAGACCGCGACACCGGCGGCATCACATCGCACGTGACGATGTCTCCTCGCACGCTCGTGCTGCCGAAGGACGATCCGCGCAGCGGCACTCCGCTGCGCTACTCGCTCGAGCCCTACGCACCTCTGATCACGAGTGATCCTTCGCGTATCGGCTATCCCACACGCGTGCCGCTGAAGTTTCCCTCGGGCTCTCTCAGCATCCGCATCACTCGTCCCGACGGCACCGTCGACGACCTCGGCAACGCACCCTTCGCGCAGTCGATGTCGCACTCGGCGACCACACGGAGCGGGCCGGGCATCAGCAGGGCGACGTCGCACGTCACCGACTTCATGCAGCTCACCACACTCGAGCCGCGCTTCAACTACATGTTCACGCAGTGGGGCCAGCATCGCATCGAGATGAAGGGAACGGTCGACGACGTCTTTGGCAACACCTACGCGGGGGGCGGCACATACGAGGTGTGGGTCGCGCGGCCGATCGACATCGAGACGGCGACGTTCGCCGGGACTCCATTCGAGAGCGGCAACGAGTTCGCGCCGCAGCTCGTGTTGCAACCCCCCTTTCCCGCCGACGTTTCGATCGCGATCACACACATGCCCGACTCCGATCCGGCGAAGGCGCGGCGCTGGACGATCGATGGACGTGCGAATCGCTTCGGCTTCTTCAGTCCTTCCGATCTCGTGCGGCTCGAGGGCGCGGGCGAATATCGCGTCGACGTCACCGCAAAGTACACGGATGCATCTGGCATCGTCTGGTTCGGCACACTCGCGTGGGGCAGCATCGTCGAGACGCCGGGCTCCTCGCTGGTGACGCACGGCCGCCGCGGATTCGACGGAACGAACACGATTCAGCAGCAGTGGTTCAACGTGCGCCAGGCGCGCACGGGAGGCGATCACGTGATGTTCCCGTTCCATCGCGGCGACATCATGTGGATGCAGCAGAACGATCCTGCCGCGGACATTCCCAAGATCACGGTGCAGGATCCCGTGGGAACTTTTGCGCAACGCGTGCGCGAGCGCCAGCGGATCGGTGCGCCGAGCGAGGGACCTTCGCTCGAGGAGCGAATCAGCGCGGGAGAGATTCCGTTGTTCTCGACCGCATCGAGCTCCGAGCTCAACGCGTTCGTGCCGGAGAAGGCGACGCAGTTCGGATACTTCTATGGATTCGCAGAAAAGCCCGGCGTGCACATTCGCGAGGTCATCACCGAGGATGTGAGCGGGAACGCGTATTGGAGGTTCGGGGAAAACTATCACTTCCAGCTCGGGGCAGGGATCTCCGGCGATCTCCCCAACGACTTCAAGTTCCAGTTCGGCGGAGCGGTGTGGCGCGATCCCGACTTCAAGTACTACGGCGCGTATGCATCGCTGTTCGTGTTGCTGCCGTTCGACGACGCGACCGGCGGGCGCGTGTTCCCGCCGTTCCAGGGGAACACCGGCGATCCGAGCGGTGGTCCGATCATGACGCTGAAGGGGAAGGCGACCGACCTCTTCTTCCATCCGACGGCGACGCGCGCCGGCTCGATTCTGCAGCTCGGCGAGCGGGCGGTGTTCGCGGGACAGATCGGACCGACGCTGCCGGCGAAGGTCAAGATGTTGATCACCTCGCCGAGCGGAGTCACACGCACGATTCAGGGAACGGCGAACAAGATCGGCTACTTCTACGATCCTGGGCAGGATTTCGTGGTCGACGAGCCGGGTGTGTGGAAGGCGAAGATCGGCGTGCTGTTCGATGGGAAGATCGGCAGCGGCTCACAGGTACAGGCTCCGTTCCCGACCGGCGACGTTCTCGGATCGCGCGATGGTGAGTTCTACTTCTACGTCGTGCGCGGCGACGCACCGCCGCCATCGATCGCACCCCTGCCGCAGTGGCAGCGCCCGTCGCAGCGCCCGATCACATTCGAGCTCACGCCGCCCGTGCCGCTGTCGAACGTGACGATGACGACAACGACGACGATGCCGACGTGCATCCTCGAAGAACGAACGTCGAGTGTGCTCAGCTACACGTACGACGCGCAGGCGCTGCACCGCGACTTCCCGAATCTCGATCTCTACGATCAGGATGGGATCGCCGGCAGCGACACGATCACGATGTCGTTCCTCATCAGCGGCACCGACGCGAGCGGGCAGCGCCGGCACTTCGCGCGCCAGATCGTGCTGCAAGGGGAGGAATTGCAGATGCCGGACGAGAGGGAGACACCGTACCAGCCGCGGCGCCGGGTGTTGGCGAAGTAGAGCATCCCGGTGAACGTCCGGCTCCCATTTGTCCTACTATTTCTCCATGCCCGACGTTCACGTGAAAGCGGTACCCGTCAACGGTCTCTTTCAATTCGTCGCTGGTGAGCTCGCTCCGGAGCAGCTGCGAGGCGTGCTCGAGAAGATGGGGCCCGATGCGAAGTTCTTCACCGGGCATCTTCTCGCGCATGAAGTCGTGCCGCTGGTCACCGTCAATCGCTTCACCGAATTTGCCGCCGAGGCGAAGAAGGAGCCGGTGAAAGGGTTCGCAAGACGCGCGGGGCGATTCGGTGCCGAGCTCGGATTGAAGTCGGTGTATCGCTTTGTGCTCGCTGTGCTGTCGCTCGAGGCCGTGCTCAAGAAAGCGCCATTCGTCTGGACCCGAGTCTACGACGGCGGAACTGTGAGCGTGGACACGTTTCCGAATCGCGCTGTGTTTCACGTACGCGACTTCCCATCCAACGTCGCCGGCTGCGGCCGCATCACGGGATGGTTCGAAGTGATCGCGGATCACGCCGGCGCGAAAGAAGGGCGGATGATGCACACGTGCAAGGCGGAGGGCGCGGAGGAATGCCGCTGGGATTTCACCTGGCGCTGACGGCGCTCAGTGGCGCACAGCCCGCGTGCGGACTCCACCGCTCGCCGAAACACTGAACGAAACCGTGTCCGACAGCCCGGTCTCATCCGTCACGCGAACCGTCACGGTTCCCGGTCCCGCCGCTCGAGGAGCGATCGTCACGATCGCATGATTACCGCCGGCGCGGCGAATCGTCGAACCGGATGATGCGGATACGAGTGTTACCACGATGCCCCGAGTCCCATCCGGATCGTGGAACCAGACATCGACGTCGATTGCGTCGCCGACCGCCACTGACCTCGCTGCAATCGGTTCGATCGAAGGTGAGTACGGTTCGAGACGAAACTCATAGGCACCCAGATCTCGCCCGAGTGAAGTTGCCGCATCGCCGCCGTAGAAGTCGCGCTTTCCAACGTCGTAGCCCGGGACATCGACGGCCTTGTCGATGCTGGGTGCGACTGTCGTCGTCGTGCGGACCGCGGCAAGATCGCTGAGGGAGAGATTGGGCATGAGGGCAGCGCTGGAGCCTCCGAGCAGGCTGGGGTCTCCCGAAATGCCCTGAGGATCCTGTCCCCACGAGGCGAGTGTCGAATGCGCCGCTCCGTTCATGACCAGATTGAGCGCGCCTGCGGACGGCCAGTAATCATTCGCCGCCATCGTCGTGCCGGTGACGATGTCCGCAGCCGTACCGTTCTGCGTGAGCAGCAGATTGTCTGCGACCGTAGCCACGACACTCCCCGTGCTCCTCAGCGCGGTGCTGTTGGTGGTTAGGACCGTGTTGTTCTCCACGACGATCGCAGCGGAGGGAATCACTCCATCGATGTCGATTGCTGCCGGGACGCCGTCGCTCTGGCTGATGTTGTGATGAACGAAGATGTCGTCCAGCGAAGCGGTACAGGCGCAGAGCCTGATGCCGGGTCCATCGTTATCGTGCGTGTAGTTGTAGCGGATGACGTGGTCGATCCCGCCGTCGATGTCGATGGCGGCAGCGACCGCAGCGGGAACGGGCTGGGTGTGGACGTCGCGCACTTCGTTCGACTCCACGAGGAAATCCTGCGTCTGTCTCAGGACGATGCCGGATTCGCCGCCGCCGGCGATCGTACCGCTGTCGCGAATGACGTTCTCGCGGATCGCGCCTCCGTTCGCGCCAACGATGGCGATGCCGCTTCCCGAGCCCTGCACGACGCCGAACGACGTGCGGTAGCCGGTGATCGAGCCGATGTCGGAGTGCGACACGGACACATTGGAGAACGCACCAAGTTCAGCGCCGGTGATGGAGATTCCCGTGTAGCCGACGTCATGAATGTAGACGCTCTCGATGGAGATACCGTCGATTCCCGTCAGGCGATCTGCGGCCTGCACCTGAATTGCCAGGCCGAAGCCGCTGATCTCCAGATGATCGATCTCCAGCGATTTCGCCTTCGATTCTCGGTTGGTGATGTCGATCGCCGCGCGATAGAGCACGCCGTGCGCGAGATTCGTTCCCCGCAGCACGAGATTCGAGATTCTCAGATTGGAAACATTGCTCGCATCGATCGCGGTGCCATCACCTGCATCGATGATCGCGCGCCCAACGCCGTAGCTGCTGATCGTGATGCCCGAGGCAGGGACGTGAATCGAGCCGCTGAACAGCGAGCCGCCTGCGAGCAGCAGCGTGTCACCGGTGTGCAGCTCGCGAATGCGCGTAAGAGTGCGCCATGCAGAGTTGCGTGACATTCCTCCATTCGCGTCCGATCCCGATGGGCTGACGTAGTACGTCGTCTGCCCATACATCGAGATGCCGAGCACGAGAGTCGCCAATACCGCGCGCATCATGATTTTGATTCTATCGTGAGGGCGTAGAATGAACGCTCTTCAAGAGTTTGCATGGCCCGGTTCGACGAACGTGAAGACTACGATCTTCTGAACCAGTATCTTCAGGAGATCGCGCGCATCCCGCGCCTCACACCTGAGCGCGAGAAGGAGCTCGGCCGTCGTGTGCAGCAGAACGACAAGAGCGCTCTGGAGGAGTTGGTCAAGTCCAATCTCCGTTTCGTCGTCTCCTACGCCAAGCGCTATCGCAATGCGCACGTGTTGTTCCTCGACCTGATCAACGAGGGCAACATCGGCCTGATTCACGCCGCCAAGAAATACGACCCCGAGAAGAACGTCAAGTTCATCACCTACGCGGTCTGGTGGATCCGGCAGGCGATCCTTCACGCGCTGTCGGAGCAGGGAGGTGCGTTCCGCCTCCCGCCGAAACGCGCCAATCTGATGTACCGCCTCGAGAAGGCGATCGCGAATGCGATCACCGAGGGGAATCACATTCCGACGCCGGAAGAGCTGGCGACGACGCTCGGCGTCACCGTGAAAGAAGTGCAAACACTGATGCACGCGAACAGCGACAACTTCTCGCTGAACGCGGAGCTCGATGACGAGTCGCACACCGAGCTTGCCGACGTCATCGAGCAGACCTCGATTCCTTCGGCCGAGGACGAGATGCAGGAGCAGTCGCGGCGCGAAGAGCTGCTGTTGCACATCGCCGAGCTTTCGCCGAAAGAGCGGCTTGTGCTGACCCTGCGGCACGGCATCACCGACAACGTGCCGAAAAAAGTCGAAGAGATCGCCTCGTTCCTGACGCGCGGACCGGAGAACGTCGGAGAGATTCTCGAACGCGCCAAGCGAAGAGTCTGCACTTCGCTCGACATCACCGAGAGCGAGCTCGCGGGTCTGCTGCTTTACACGAATCCCAATGCGAAAGCCTGGTGGCGTTTCTGGTACGAGCTCGGCGATCACGCTCCAGGCATGTCACCGCAAATCGATCAGACGCGCGTGCCGCTGCTCGATCAGATCAAGCAGCAGGGCCGCGTGCAGAAGTCGGTCGAAGCGCTGACGCTCGAAGAGAAGACGGTGCTCAAGCTTCGCTACGGCGTCATGCAGGATGACGAGCTGACGCTCCGCGACATCGGTGAGATTCTGAATCTCTCACGCGAGCGCGTGCGCCAGATCGAGCAGCGCGCGGAGGCGAAGTGCCGCAGGAGCGTGCGGAGGAGTACGTAGCCGGGTTCGCGGGCGTGCGGTCACGCGGGCTCGCGGTAAAGCGCGGCTCGAGACAGCCTCACCGCGAGCCCGCGTGCCCGCGCTACCGCGAGCCCACTTTCGAATACGATACGCGCATGTCCGCACCATCCAACCCGCCCATGGGCCGCCTCGACGCGTTCGACATCGGCGCCAAGAAGCTGACCATTCAGACCGAGTTCTTTTCGAATCCCAACTGGCGCATCGAGACGAAGGTCTATCTCGCCGGCGCGCTGAAGAAAGTCTACAGCGAGGATTTGAGCGCGACGCCGGAAGCCGACCTTCAGCGCGTGGTGAACGACTTCCACCAGACGAAGATGGATGAGATCGTCGCCGGATTGCGGAAGATGTCGCCGCAGACCTGATGCGACTCGAACATCTCACCGAAGCAGAGGAAGATCACTGGCGCGGCGAGTTCGCGCAGGAGAACTGGATCTTCGGCTCGCTCACGCTCAGCGTCACGCTGCCCGAATTCTCCGGCGGTACTCCATCGCTGCAGCAGATGCACTTCGGCTACTACCTGCAGCCGCTGCATCTGAATGCGGATGATCGTGAGGATCTGCCGCGCCGGCTCGCGCACGTGCTCGCTCGCCGGAAGCCGCCCATCGATTTTCTCGAGCTCTCCGGAGCAGGGCTGCGGATTCCCCACGCATTTCCCCAGGGGTTCACCCTCGGGTCCGTTCTTCGCATCGTGCTGCAGGAGATGCGACGCCTTCCGCTGAAGGAGCCGTTATAGAGTACTGAGTAGCGAGTACTGAGTAGCGAGTGGCGAGTGGCGAGTAACGAGTGGCGAGTAACGAGTGGCGAGTAACGAGCGCCGACTTGTCACGCATCACTCGTCACTCGTCACTCGTCACTCATCACTCATCACTCGTCACTCATCACTCGTCACTCATCACTCGTCACTCATCACTCGTCACTCATCACTGACACTCCGACTGCCATGACCCCGCTCCGCCGCCTCCTGTACTACTTCGAACGTCACAAGACGCCGCTCATGCTCGGCGGACTTTGTGTCATCGGCTCTGCCGGATTCTCGCTGCTCAAGCCGTTGATCATCGGCAACGCGGTGGATGAGTTGTCGAAGGCTGCCACTCGCGCGACGTTCTTCCGCTATGGCGTGCTCTTCGTCGTGGTCGCTGCCGTGGAAGGAGTGTTTCTCTACCTCCAGCGCTGGATCATCATCGGTGCATCGCGGCACATCGAGTACGAGATGCGCAATGACTTCTACGATCACCTGCAGCAATTGCCCGTCTCGTACTACCAGGAGCAGCGCACGGGCGATTTGATGTCGCGCGCCACGAACGATCTCTCATCGGTGCGCATGCTGATCGGTCCTGCGGTGATGCACGCGTTCTCGTCGCTGATCGTCGTGGCCGGCGCGTTCGTCATGATGCTGCGCATCGATCGCATGATGGCGCTCACCGCGCTCACGTCGGTTCCCATCATCGTTGCGCTCGTGAAGTTCTTCGGGCAACGCATCCACCTGCGATTCAAATCCGTGCAGGACTACTTCGGCGACGTCTCCGCCCGCGTGCAGGAGAACCTCGCGGGTGTGCCCGTCGTGCGAGCGTTTACGCAGGAGAGGCAGCAG
>CAZKID010000008.1:0-38150 GCA_964552405.1 uncultured Thermoanaerobaculia bacterium | reverse complement strand
GTCATTTGCGTGCGGGGCGGCGGGAAGCCTGGCGGTGATTTTGATCGCGCGCTCAGTGCTCATGCATCGCTCGCCGTTTGCGCTGCTGGCGGCCACGAAGCGATGGCTCACGCTCGCCATGATCAACCTGCTCGAGCGGCGTGTGTCCGTGCGGCGCCGCGTTCGGCGAGGGTGGCGAAGGCTCCTTGCGTCGACTCGCATCAGCGCGGTGGGCGCGGCCTGGATGGCGATGGGCGCGGTTGCCGGAGTCTTTCGTCTCTATCGTCCGTTCGCAACCGCGAACCTCGGTTACTCCGACAGCTATGTGCATCTCTATCTCGTCAAGCTGCTCGACCAGGGACGGCAGGTCGACCCGGCGTGGGGACCGTATCCGCGAGGGATGCACTTTCTGCTGCTCGCGATTCAGCGCCTGACGAACATCGACGAGATCCTGCTCGTGAATTTCTTCGGCGCGGTCGTTGGTGTGCTGCTGACGCTCGCGGTTGCGTGGACTGCGCGCGAGCTGGCGAGCTCGAATGCCGCGGGAATTCTCGCGGGGCTCCTCTTCGCGACGATGGTCGGCGGTGCCAGTCAGTACTTCATTCTCGGCGGCAGCTTCGAGACACGCGACCTGTCGTGGGCGCGCGCGATGTCGCACGAGGCGTATGCGCGCGTACCGCGAACGATCGGCGAGTTCGATGTGCTGCTGACGGCGTTTCAACGCCAGGCATCGACGTTGTCGCAGGAAATGGCGATCGTCTTCCTCTTTCCCGCGGCCGTGTTTCTTCTCGGGTGGTTTCGTGGAGAGCAGAAATCGAAGTGGGGCTTCATCGGATGCACGGCGGCGATCGCCGCAACGCATTCCGGCGTGCTGATTCCGCTCGTGCTGTTGTGTGCGATCGTCGCGACGCAGGCAGCAAGCGCTCGCCATGTGATCCGAGGCGCGCTTTTCGGTCTGTACGGCATTCTCCTCGGATCGACCTGGCTGCTCGGCTTCATCGCCTATCCGCTCGTGACGCCCGGTACGCATCCGGGCGCGACGGCGCTCTTCTACTTCCCGTTCCTGCGGCACTTCGCAGGCGACGCGGCGGGCGGCACGTCGGAGCAGCAGATCGAGGCGTACAACACGATCACCTGGTTCCTGCTGGCGATGCTCGTGGTGGCGGTGGTGTTGTTGGTACTGCGGGCGAAACGCCCGCTCTCCATCGCCCCGCTCATCTTCCTCATCTTTTTCATCATCCACATCTCTTCGCGCTATCACCTCCCGCAGCTCGTCGAGTCGCGGCGCAACAGCGAGTGGTTCCTGATGTCGATCGCGATGCTGATCGGCATCGCACTCGCGCAGTTGCCGCGGCCGCTGCAGGCACTCGCGATGTGCGTCTGGCTGATCCGCGTCCCGTGGCCCGGTGCGCTGCGCGATCAGATGTTGAACTACTCCGGCTACGGTTCGGCATCGCTGGCCGTCGTCGAGATCGCGCACAAGTACGAGCCGTTCACCTGGACGCTCGTCAGCTACGGTCAGGAGTATCCGATGGTCCTCGGGCGCGGCTTTCACATCACCGCGTCGGAATTCCTGAATCACTACGATCCGGCCAGCCGCGACCTCGCGAACCCGACGCGTTACGTCTTCGTGCTCACCGAGCGGATCCCTCACCGGTTCGAAGTGCGCGATTGGCAAACGAAGTTCAGCCGCTCGGAGATCGAGAGCAGGCTCGAGACGTGGTGTCAGCTTTATCGCGCGACGCACGACGACCTGCGCCTTTTTCTGGACGACGGCAACGTGCAGGTCTACGAGATCGCGCGCTCGCAAGAGGTAGCCAATCGGATCGCGACGGAGGCACGTATACGATGACGATCTCGGCGCGCTCCGCACTTCAGGGCGTTCACGTCGCGGCGGTCGTCCCCGCGTACAACGTTGCGGATGAACTGCCCGAAGTCCTCCGTTCGATGCCGGACTCGATCCGGACGATCGTGGTCGTCGACGACTCCTCGACGGACGGCACGGCGGCGCTCGCGCAGCATCGCGCGACCGTCGATGAGCGCGTGATTCTCATCCGGCATCCGGAGAATCTCGGTGTCGGCGGCGCGATGGCAACCGGCTTCCGCACCGCGATCGACGCCGGTGCGGACATCATCGTCAAGATCGATGGCGACGGTCAGATGCCGATCTGGCTCGTGCCGCTATTGATCGAGCCGCTCGTATCGGGCGGTGCCGACTACGCAAAGGGAAATCGCTTCCGCGATTTTCAGGCGCTGCGCCAGATGCCGCTCGTCCGCCGCGCGGGCAACGTCATGCTCAGCTTTCTGGCGAAGGCAGCGACCGGCTACTGGCAATGCTTCGATCCGACGAACGGTTTCGTCGCGATTCGCGCCGATGTCCTGTCGCAGCTTTCGCTCAAGAAGATCGACCCGTCGTACTTCTTCGAGACCTCGATGCTCGCGCAGCTCTATCTGATCGGCGCGGTGGTGAAGGAAGTGCCGATGCCGGCGCGCTACGCGGGCGAGCGTTCCAGCTTGCGCATCAGCCGCGTGCTCATGCAGTTTCCCTTCAAGCTCCTCGGTGCGCTCGCGCGGCGCATCGCGCTGAAGAACTTCATCTACGATTTCAATCTCGAGTCGCTGCACCTCACGGCAGGGATTCCACTGTTCCTCTCCGGCATTCTCTTCGGCGCGTGGAAATGGTTCTGGTATGCGGAGCACGCGCTCGCGGCGCCGACCGGGACCGTGGTGCTGCCGGCGCTGGCGATCATGCTCGGGGTGCAGTTCCTGGTTAGTGCGGCGATGCTGGATCTGCAGGCCGTGCCGCGCGAGCCGGTCAATGGCGGCTCATTGCTGCCGGATGTGCCGCTCGATGAACGGACGCGCGGCGGCCGCGAAACGCTCCCACGGGAAGCGGAAGCGTCGCTCGTAAAAGAGCGGACGCGCGTGCGGCGGATCGAGCAGACGCGCGGGCTCGACGTCGTGCAGAACCTCCCGCCGGAGGACGACCAGCTTGAGAAATGACTCGCCGAACAGACCGAGCCAGGTCTTGCGCTGGCTGCGATAGCGCCAGGCGAGCATCGAGGCGTGCAGCGCTTCGCGAAAGCGGAGCCGCGTCCGCGATCCTCCGTCGCGAATCGGCGAGAGCACGCGGAACAGCTGCCCATATCGATTGCCCCGGTACAGCGGAAACTCGCGGCAGGGGATGTTCCGCTGCTGCGCGAATGCGACCGCGACGAGATGCGCGGCGTCATGATCCTGATGCCCCCCCTCCCACGCCAGAGTCAGCACTTCGCTGATCTCGATCTGCTGCAATGAATGGTTGAGGAGCGTGAGTGACGCCTCGAGATGTTCGACCAGCGATCCGTCCGGCACGTCGTGGATCGAACCGAGAAAGTAGATGTCGCGGGGGTCGACGCCGAGGGTGAGTAGAACCGAGCGCGACTCGGCATCGCGGATCGAGGACGGAGCGCTCGCCGCGCCGTTGGTCAGGTACACGCAGAGCACGCGGCGCAGCGCCGCTCGCTCACGCGTAATGCGTGCGGCGATTCCGTATTCGTCATCCTGATGAGCGAAGATGCAGAGCAGGGCGGTCATGGGTGGTGAGTGACGAGTGACGAGTTGCGAGTGACGAGTTGCGAGTGACGAGTGACGAGTGGCGAGTACTGAGTTTATGCGTTCCCCACTCGTCACTCATCACTCGTCACTCGTCACTCGTCCTCCTACACATGATCCGTCGAAGCCCACGTCAATGCCCAGCGTTGTTCGAGCTTCAGCTTCGGATCGAACGCCTGCGCGAGAAAGCGGAAGCGATGAGGGCCCGGCAGAAAGCCCGCGCGCAGCAGCGTGGCGAAGTGCGGATGATCGCGGCTCACCAGCGCTGCTGCCAGAAGCACGCCGCGGCGGCGTGCATCGGCGATCGCTTCGTGAATCAGCGGCCGCAGGGCGCGCGGATCGCCGCCGAAGTCGGCGAGGCAATGCGTATTGATCCCTTTCAGCACGCTGTCGCGGCTCACGAGATGCGCGTCGCTGTTTTCGCGGCGCACGTATTGCCAGATCGGACTCGTGTCGAAGCGCCGCCGGTCGATGATCTCCTGCGCCGTCGGTGACGATCGCGGAAAAGGAATCGGAAGCGAGGCCAGAGTCGGACGCAGCAGCACCGGCGCGGAGGTGACGGCCTGCCAACCGGCGCGCTTCATCCCTTCGAGCACGGCAGGACGGATCTGCCACGCGATTCCGAGTGGCACGTCGTTTCGCACGGCATCCGCTGCAAAACGCGCGAGCTGCGTGAAGATCCCCTGACGATGCATGCGCGGATCGACCATCGCATCGACGGCCAGCAGCGCGCGCACGTCGCGCTCCACGATGTAGAAGCGCCGAGGGACGAACGCGAAGTGACCGAGGACGTCATCGCCATCGTGCGCGATGAAGAGCCGTGCATCGGCGAACTCCCACGCCCAGAACGCTGGATCCTGCTTCTCGCGATCGACATCGGGAAACGCGCGACGGCGCAGTGCGAGGATCGCATCGCGGTCGGCGGCGGTGGCTTCGCGGAACTCGATGGGACTCATTCCTCAACATTGATTGTAGAGTTCTCCCATGCCCTGCGAACACGCTGGTCCCCACGAGCTCATGGAAATGGCCGAGCGCCATCTCGAAGGTGTTCCGCGCGAGGAGTGGCGAGGCCGCCGCTTCCGCTGGTCGGAGAATGTCGCGGGCGGCATGTGGGCCTCGGTCACGCTCGAGATCGAACGCCGCGGCGACGACTGGATCGTCACGCGACTCGATCGAAACGCGGACGCGCTCGTTGAGTCGGAGTGCGGCTTTCGCGAGCTTGCATGATAGTCCCTTCTCCCCCGCGCACGGGGGAGAAGGTGCCCGAAGGGCGGATGAGGGGCGGTTTTCGTATGAGGCATAGATCCCTCATCCGCGTCCGCGCCGCAGGCGTCACCTAATGTCCACTATTGTCCATCCGTGTCCTTTTCTGTATCCTCAAGGCGATGCCCGCCCAGGTCGCCGGTGACATCCTCACAATCCGCCAGCTCGCCGAGTACCTCATGGTCTCGGAGAAGACCGTCTACCGGATGCTCGACCGCAACGAATTGCCCGCGGTGCGCGTCGGCGCCCAATGGCGATTCCGCAAACAGGACATCGATGCCTGGCTGAGCGAAGAAGTGCGGCGGGTCGAATACGAGGGGAAGCGCCTGGCGATGGAGGAGTCGTCGCAGATCGCGATTGCACCTCTCCTCGATCGCGAGAACATCTGGCTCTCGCTGCGCCCCGCATCGCGCGACGCGCTCTTTGCGTTCGTCGTCGAGAACGCTTCGCTCGATGAGCACGTCGATCGCGAGCGGCTGCTTCGCTCCATCCGCGAGCGCGAGGCGATCTGTTCCACGGCCGTGCTGGAATCGGCGGCGTTTCCGCATCCGGCCGATCCGCTGCTGTTTCGCTTCTCGCGGAAGCGCGTGCTGCTCGCCGTGCTGCGCGAGCCGCTCGACTTTCTCGATCCGCATGGACACCAGCCGCGCATCGTCGCGACGATTCTCGCGCGCTCCGTACAGGGACAGCTGCTTGCGTTCTCACGCGCTATCAAGCTCTTCGCCGGCGAGGCGCTCGTCGAGCGCCTGGTGAAAGCGAAGAACGAGGATGAGGTCATCCGGCTCGTGGCCAAGGCAGAGAAGGCGCTCGCATGAAGCTCACCGTCAGCGAAGCCTCGGCCCTCCTCGGCGCGAACGACGATCAGGTTCACGACTGGATCGAGGGCTCGCAGCTTCCGGCGCAAAAGATTCGCGGGCAATACCGCATCAACCGCTCGGATCTCCTCGAGTGGGCGACAGCGCACAACGTCAGCGTTGCGCCGCGCGCGTTTCATCAGGAGCGTGGCACTCCTTCGCTCGCGCGCGCGCTGCAGTCGGGCGGCGTTCACGACGGCGTGCCGGGATCCGATGCCGGCGCGGTCGTGCGCAACATCGTGATGTCCCTGCCGGCGGGCGACGAGTCGGATCGCGAGCTGCTCCTCGAAGTGCTGCTCGCACGCGACGCGCTCGGAGTCACGCCGGTCGGCGACGGCATCGCGATTCCTCACGTTCGAACGCCGATCATTCTCGGATCCGCACAGGCCGTGCTGGCGCTTTCGTTTCTCTCCACGCCGCTCGATCTGAAGGCCGCCGACGGACGTCCCGTTGATACGTTCTTTCTCCTGATCAGTCCGACGGTCCATGTGCATCTGGCGATGCTCGCCAAGCTCGCGTTCGCGCTGAAGGATCGTGATTTCCGCAGCGCTGTGCGAAGACGTGCAGGTGCGAATGAACTGATCCGGCTCGCCGCGACACTCGAGGAGTGTTTCTGACGTGCCTGCGCTTCTGATCGGCATCGCGCTGATTGCGGTCAGCGGACTCGCGGGGAAGCGACTCAGCGCCTTGTTTGCCGCGGGCGGCGCAGCAGCCGGTGCGGCCGTAGCGATCGAGACGCTCCTGCGTGGGAAGACGATCACCTGGAGCGCGATGTGGCAACTGCCGAACGCGATGATCGCTCTGCGGCTCGATCCACTCGCCGCGGCATTTCTCCTTCCGATCTTCATCCTCGGCGCGCTCACCGCGATCTACGGAGTTGCCTATCGGCCGGCCGCGCGTGTGAGGATTTTTCTCGGACTCCTCGTGGCCGCGATGGCAATGGTCGTCGTCGCCGCCCACGCAATCGTTTTTCTCCTGGCGTGGGAGACGATGGCGCTCGCGGCGTTTTTTCTCATCGCTGCCGACGATGCTGAAGAGCAGGTGCGGAGCGCCGCGTGGACGTACCTCATCGCGACGCACATCGGCACGCTCGCGCTCTTCGCCCTCTTCGTGCTGATGCGCGGCAATCGAGGATCGTTTCTCTTCGGTCCGTTGCACGGCGATGCCTTCACGGCGGCCGTGATGCTGCTGCTCGCTCTCCTCGGCTTCGGTTTCAAGGCGGGCATCGTGCCGTTGCACTTCTGGCTGCCGGGCGCACATGCGAACGCGCCGAGCCACATCTCCGCGCTGCTCTCGGGCGCGATGTTGAAGGCCGGGATCTACGGCATCGTCCGCGTCGCAATGCTGCTTCCGGTGCCGCCGTTCTGGTGGGGCGCGACGCTGATCGCAGTCGGTGCGGCGAGTGCGTTGACCGGCATCGCGCTGGCGATTACGCAGTCGGACATGAAGCGGGCGCTCGCATACTCGAGCGTCGAGAACGTCGGCGTCATCATCACCGCGATCGGGCTCTGGCTGCTCGGACGCGCGATGGGCGTTGTGCCCCTGCAGGTGCTCGGACTCGCAGCGGCCATCGCGCATGTCTGGAGCCACAGCCTCTTCAAAGGATTGCTGTTTCTCGGCGCGGGCAGCGTGGTGCACGCGACTGGCACGCGCCGGATCGATGCGTTGGGCGGTCTGCTGCGCTCGATGCCGGTGACGGGCAATCTCTTCTTTGTCGGAGCCGCGTCAGCGTCCGTGCTGCCGGGAACGATCGCGTTTCTGAGCGAGGCGCTGCTCTACTACGGTCTCGTCAGTGCGTCGTTGTACGGCAGCGTCTCGACGCTTGCGGCGGCGATCATCGCGCTGGCCGGTGCGCTGGCCGTCGCCGCCTTCATCCGTCTCGCCGGCGTGATCTTTCTTGGCGCGCCGCGACAGGAGATGGCAGCACACGAAGCGCCTCTGCTGATGCGCATTCCGATGATTGCGCTCGCGGCCGCGGTCCTCGCGTTCGGTCTCGCGCCTTCAATCATCGCGAGGCCGCTGGAGACGATCACAGGCTCGACGGGCCTGGTCGCGTCTTTCCTGCACCGCATCGCGCTGCCGCTGCAACTCGCGGCGCTCGCGCCGGCGTTGCTCGCGCTCGCGCTCGTGAAGAAGACGAGCCGCGCGCCGCGGCGGCTCACCTGGGACTGCGGCTACGCGAAGCCGTCGCCGCGGATGCAGTACACCTCGCGCTCGTTTGCGCAGTGGTTCACGGCGCATCTGATGCCGCGGTTTCTGCAGCCGTCATCGCAACGTGTCGCGCTGACCGGGCTCCATCCAACGAGTGCGGCCTTCGCAACGACCGTCGACGAGCCGTTCGCTGATCGTCTGCTGCAACCGCTGGTTAGCCGCTGGGCTGCGCGGGCGATGCGCCTCCGCTGGCTGCAGCAGGGCAGGCTGCCGCTCTATCTGGTCTACATCTTCGTCGCGCTCCTCGCCTCGATCGGCTGGAGTCTGGTGGGGGGACAGGCGCCCTCGCCTGTCCAGTCGCGAGCGGAGCGAGCGGCCACTGCAGGAGCGGTCCGTTGAGCGCCCTCGCCATCGCGATCGGCATCCTCCTCTGCGCAAGCAGCGGCGTTCCGTCACTCCTTGGCCATCGCGCCGCGTACGCAACGCCTCCGCTGATCATCGCCGGCGCCATCACTGGTCTCACCGGCTGCACGATGGCACTCCTCGGTCCCGTCGAGACGTTCAGTTATCTGCGCGTCGATGCGCTCTCCGCGTTCTTCGCCGCGCCTGTTTTTCTGCTCGCCGGTGCGGGAGGTCTCTACGCGGGACGGGCGAAGGGCGGAATCTTCTTCGGCCTTCTCACCGCTGCGCTCGCGCTCGTGATGACGAGCGGCAACACGATCGTCTTTCTCGTCGGCTGGGAGATCGTTGCCGTCGCCTCGTTTTTTCTGATCACGATCGATCACGAAGAACGCGAGTCGCGCGAGGCAGGCTGGATCTATCTCACCTGCAGCCATGTCGCAACGCTGACACTCTTCGCCATCGTCGCGTTGCCGCACACGATGACCGGATCGTGGACCTTCGCTCACATCGCCGCCGGACCGCGCTCCGAGATGCTTCTCTGGCTCGCCGCCGTCGCCTTCGGCATCAAGGCCGGCATCATGCCGCTGCACGTCTGGCTCCCGGGCGCACACGCCGCGGCACCGACGCATGTCTCCGCCGTGATGTCCGGCGTGGCGATCAAGATGGGGATCTACGGTCTGGTGCGCATCCTCTCGCTCTACGACATCGTGCCGCCGGCGTTCGGCATCACGCTGCTGCTCGCGGGAATCGCATCGAGCATTCTCGGCGTCGCGTTCGCGCTGGCGCAGCACGATCTGAAACGGCTGCTCGCCTATCACAGCATCGAGAACATCGGGATCATCGTCATGGGGCTCGGCATCGGTCTCGTGGCGCAGGCGAACGGCGCGCCCTTGATCGCATTTCTCGGCTACGCCGGAGCGCTGCTGCACGTCTGGAATCATGGGCTCTTCAAAGCGCTGCTGTTCCTGAGTGCCGGCGCCGTGGTGCATGCGCTGCACACACGCGAGATCGATCGGATGGGCGGAGCCGCGCGCAGGATGCCCTGGACCGCCGCTGCGTTCCTCATCGGCGCCGTTGCGATCAGCGGACTCCCGCCGCTGAACGGCTTCGTCAGTGAGTTCCTCATCTACGCCGGCGGATTCCTCAGCATCACGTCGGCGCGCTCGGTGCTTCTGATCCTCATCGTTCCGGCGCTTGCGCTCACGGGAGCGCTTGCGCTCGCGTGCTTCGTCAAGGCCTTCGGCGCCGTGTTTCTCGGGACGCCGCGCGGAGAGAGCGTTGCCGCGGAAGCAGCGTGGTCCACGCGTCTGGCGATGCTGCCGCTGGTTGGGGCCTGCTTCGCGATCGGCCTCTTGCCCGCATGGTTCGGCGGCACGCTCGTCAAAGCCGTGCGCATCGCGGCTCCGCGACTGATCGCGCCGAGGAGCGTCACGATGTTTCTGCAGCCGGTGCAGAATGCGGCGATCGTCATCGCGATCGTCGCCATCCTGGTCACGATTGCGCTGCGCGCGCGGACGCGGCACGCGCGCCCCGCAGTGACGTGGGACTGTGGCTACGCACGTCCTTCCGCGCGCATGCAGTACACCTCGTCGTCCCTGGCGCGCGGGCTCGTCGCGTTTTTCGGCTGGGCGATGCCGCCCGTTGTCCATGCACCGCGCACGTTCTCGCTATTTCCCGAAGGTGCAGCGTTCGAGAGTCACGTGCCGGACACGGTGCTCGATCGCGCGCTGCTGCCCGCTCTTCGCGGCGCGCAATGGCTCTTCGGTTTCGCCCGCTACATTCAGCAAGGGCGCGTGCAGCTGTATCTGCTCTACCTCGGCGTGACGCTGATCGCGTTGCTCACCTGGAGTGCCCGATGATTCTCATCCTTCAGCTCCTGATCGTCCTTGCCGTCTCGCCGCTGTTGCTCGGTGTCATCAATCGCACGAAAGCGATCGTGGCCGGCCGCACTGGACAACCGCTTCTTCAGGCGTACTTCGATCTGGCGAAGCTCCTGCGCAAGGACACGGTGTTGAGCAGTACGACGACCTGGGTTTTTCTCGCAGGCCCGGCGGTGGCGGTGATCGTGCCGCTGCTCGCGTCGCTGCTGCTGCCGCTCGCCGGGACGCGCGCGCCGATCGCGTTTCCCGGCGATCTCATCGTGTTCGTCTATCTCTTCGCGTTATCGCGCTTCTTCACGACGGCGGCCGCGCTCGACACCGGCTCCGCGTTCGAGGGGATGGGCGCCGCGCGCGAATTGACGTTCGGCGCGCTCGCGGAGCCTGCGCTCTTCTTCGGATTCCTTGCGCTCGCGCGCATCGAGCATGCGCTGTCGCTTTCCGATCTGCTGCGCGTGCGCGGCGCGGAGTGGCGTCACGCCAGCGCTGCGCTCGTCCTCATCGTCGCAAGCTGGTTCATCGTTCTGCTCGCGGAGAACTCCCGAGTTCCGTTTGACGATCCGAACACACACCTCGAGCTGACGATGATCCACGAGGTGATGGTGCTCGATCACAGCGGCCCGCCGTTCGCGCTGATCCTCTATGGCAGCGCGATGAAGCTGTTCGTATTCGGCGCGCTCGTCGTCAGCGTGCTGCTGCCGCGCAGCGGTGTACCGATCCTGGATGCGGGTGCGACGACGCTCGCCGTACTCCTCACGGGCATCGTGATCGGTCTCGTGGAGAGCGCGATGGCGCGCCTCCGCCTCGTGCGCGTCCCGCAACTGTTGATCACCGCGAGCCTCATTGCCGGCTTCGCGGTCGTGCTGGTGCTCCGATGATCGCCGACTCGATTCTCATCACGCTTCTCCTGACGAACTTCTTCGTCCTCGGCACGGCGAGTCTCCGCGCGGCGATTCGCGCGGTGGCGCTGCAGGGACTGCTGCTCAGTCTTCTGCCTCTGTTCGTCGAATCGCATCCGACGCTGCGTCTCGCCGGCATCGTTGCGGTCACGGCGCTGGTCAAGGGCGGCGTCATTCCGACGCTGCTGCTCAAGGCGTTGCGCGATGTGCACATCCGCCATGAAATCGAGCCTTATCTAGGCTTCGTCCCTTCTCTCTTTCTTTGCGCGATCGGCACGGCGCTCGCGTTGCTCTTCGCCGATCATCTGCCGCTCGCGGCCGCCGATCGCGCGACGCTCTTCGTCCCGGCGTCGCTCGCCACCCTGTTCGCAGGCTTCCTCGGACTCACGACGAGGCGCAAGGCGATCTCGCAGGTGACCGGCTATCTCGTCCTCGAAAACGGGATCTACGTCTTCGGCCTGCTGCTCTATCAGTCGATGGTGGTGGAGGTCGGCGTGCTGCTCGATCTCCTCGTCGGCATCTTCGTGATGGGCATCGTGCTCAACCACATCCAACGCGAGTTCGCATCACTCGATACCGAGCGCCTCTCGAGGCTGAGAGAGTAACGATGATTCTCTATCTCATCATCATTCCGCTCGCCGCCGCGCTCGCGACGTTCCTCCTGCCATCCGATCGCGTGCGTCCGTGGATCGTCGCAACGACTGCCGTGCTTCACACGACACTCGCGGTGAGGAACGTGAGTGCGAATGACGCCGACACGTCTGCATGGCTGCAGCTCGATTCGCTCGGCCGCCTCATGCTGCTGATCATTTCTCTGATCTTCCTCATCTGCGCGCTCTACTGCATCGGCTATCTCCGCGTGCGCGCGGAACGGCCGAACCGGATTTTCTGTACGGCGCTGATGGTCTTTCTCGCGATGACCACGCTCGTCGCGCTCGCGCAGCATCTGACGGTGCTCTGGGTCGCGATGGAAGCGACGACGCTGGCCACCTCGCTGCTGCTCTACTTCAATCAGAACCAACGGTCGCTGGAAGCGACGTGGAAGTATCTGATGATCGGCTCCGTCGGCATCGCCCTCGCTCTGCTCGGCACGCTTTTCCTCGCGTACGGCGCACTCCTCGGGCTCGGCGAGCCGGTGCTGATGTTCTCGGAGCTCGTGCGCCGCGCTGCGCAACTGCCCGCACCATGGGTGCGCACCGCGTTCGTCTTTCTGCTCGTCGGTTACGGGACGAAGATGGGCCTCGCGCCGATGCACACCTGGAAGCCGGATGCGTATGGCGAGGCGCCAGGTGTCGTCGGTGCGCTGCTCGCGGGCGGCATGACGACGTGCGCATTTCTCGCGCTGCTGCGCGTCTATCGCGTCGCCGATGCGGCGGGGCAGGGGATGTTCGCGCGCGAGCTGCTGGTGGCCTTCGGCCTCGTGTCGATGGCAACCGCCGCGGTCTTCATGATCGGACAGCGGGATTTCAAACGGCTGCTCGCCTATTCGAGCGTCGAGCACATGGGCATCCTCGTTCTCGGCATCGGACTCGGCGGCGCCGGGATCTTCGCCGCGCTGCTGCACACGGTGAACAACGCGCTGACGAAGGGCGTGCTTTTCCTCGCGGCGGGAAACATCCATCGCGCGTTCAAGAGCAAGCGGCTCGAAGATGTGACCGGCGCGCTGCGGCGATTGCCAATTTCGGCAGGACTCTTTCTGGCAGGGTTCTTCGCGATCACAGGTTCCCCGCCGTTCGGACCGTTCGTCAGTGAATTGTTGATCCTCGTCTCGGCGATGGATGCGCGCCGCTACGTCGTCAGCGCGCTCTATCTGATTCTGCTGGCGATCATCTTCATCGGGATGGGCAGCACGGTGCTCGCGGTGGTTCAGGGCGTGCCGCCGGAGGATGCGGAAGGGCGCACGTTCCGCGAATCGCCGCTGAAAACGCTGCCGATCGCTGTCAGTCTCGCGCTCGTACTCGTGATGGGAGTGTGGATTCCGGCGCCCGTCACGGATCTGCTGCACGCCGCGGCGCGGCTGTTGGGAGGATCGTGACGTGAACGATCAACTGCTCATCCGGCGCAACGCAGAGCCTGCGGCATTGGCCGATGTTCCTCTCCACGCGTTTCCCGCGTTCCGCAACGCCGTGCTCGATTCCGTGCTGCGCGACGAGTGCCGGCTTGTCTCGTTCTTCGCGCGCGAGGCGCATGGGCGCATCGAGCTGATCGCCATCCTCGCGGATGACATGACGAGCGAGCTCGGATTCATCCGCACGCAGATCAGCGACAAACGATTCGACTCGCTCACGCCGGAATGCCCGCAGGCGCATTGGTTCGAGCGCGAGATCGCGGAGCAGTTCGGCGTCGAGCCGGTGGGGCATCCATGGCTGAAGCCCGTTCGCTCGCCGGATGCAACGGCGTTCTTTCGCGTCGAGGGCGACGAGGTGCACGAGGTCGCCGTCGGGCCGGTGCATGCGGGTGTCATCGAGCCGGGGCATTTCCGCTTCCAGTGTCACGGCGAGCAGGTCTTTCATCTGGAGATCGCCCTCGGTTATCAGCATCGCGGCATCGAGCGCGCGCTCAGCGGCGGACCGTCGAAGAAGACGATTCACTACATGGAGACGGCGGCGGGCGACACGACGATCGGGCATGCACTCGCGTACTCCCAGGCGATGGAGGCGCTCGGCGGCGCGAAGCCGCCGGCGCGTGCGCACGTGCTGCGCGGCATCGCCCTCGAGCTCGAGCGCCTGGCAAATCACACCGGTGATCTCGGCGCGCTCAGCGGCGACGTCGCGTACTTGCCGGCCGCGTCATACTGCGGCCGCATCCGCGGCGATTTTCTGAACCTCACTGCAGAGTTGTGCGGGTCGCGATTCGGGCGAGGCTTCGTCCGTCCGGGGGGAGTGCAGTTCGACGTTAGCCCGGATCGCATCGATGCACTGGTGGAGCGCCTCGATCACGCGACGCGCGATGTGGTCGATGCGGTCGGACTCTTGTGGACGACGCCGACGGTGATGGAACGGTTCGAGAACACCGGAGTCGTGGAGGCCGATCAGGCCGATGCGATCGGCATGGTCGGAGTCGCGGCGCGTGCGTGCGGACGCGCGATCGACGTGCGTCACGATTTTCCATTCGGCATCTATCGCTTCGTCCACATCCCGGTGATGACGGCGCACTATGGCGACGTCAACTCACGCGCGTTTGTCCGCTGGCTCGAGCTGCAGCGCTCTTCCGATTTCGTGAGGCAGCAGCTGCGCGCGCTGCCATCGACGCCTGTGCGGACCGAGTTCCCTGCGTCGCTGCCGCGCGGCATGATCGTCGCGTCGCTGACTGAAGGATGGCGAGGCGAGATCTGCCACGTCGCGATCACTGGCACGGACGGCCGCTTCGCGCGCTACAAGATCACGGACCCCTCCTTTCATAACTGGTTCGGCCTCGCGCTCGCGTTGCGCAACGGCGAGATCTCCGACTTCCCGCTCTGCAACAAAAGCTTCAACCTTTCTTACTGCGGACATGATTTGTAGGGAGAACCGATGATCAAAGCGCTACTCGCGCGAGCACGCCAGGGCCATCGCACGATCGGCTATCCGGACGCTGCACCTCCGGCGATGCCCACGCATTTCCGCGGGCTGCCGGCGCTCGATGTCACGAAGTGTCCCGATGGTTGCCGCGCTTGCGCCGACGCATGTCCCACGGATGCGATCATCGATCGCGCGATCGACCTCGGCCGCTGCATCTTCTGTCCGGAGTGCGAGGCCGCGTGTCCCGAGGGAGCGATCGTGTTCACGGATGAGTACCGGCTCGCGACGCGGACGCGTGAGGACCTCTTGCAGCACAAGCTCGCGGCGGCCCTCGACGAAAAACTGCAGAAGTTGTTCGGGCGCTCGCTGAAGCTTCGTGTCGTCAGTGCCGGCGACTGCAACGGCTGCGCGGCGGATGTGAACGTGCTCAGCACGATCGGCTGGGACATCGGCCGCTTCGGCATTCAGTACGTCGCCTCGCCGCGCCATGCGGATGGTCTGATGATCATGGGGCCGGTGACCGAGAACATGCGCCTCGCGGTTCAGAAAACGTATGACGCGATTCCTGAGCCGAAGATTGTGATCGCCGTCGGCGCCTGCGCGATCTCCGGCGGCATCTACGCAGGGCATCCTGAACAACACGACGGTGCGAGCGCGATCGTCCCCATCGATCTCTACATCCCCGGTTGTCCGCCGCACCCGCTGACGATCCTTGATGGACTCCTGCGCGTTCTGGGAAGACTGTGAAGCGGAGCCTGAGATAGTCCCTTCTCCCCCGCGCACGGGGGAGAAGGTGCCGAAGGCGGATGAGGGGCTCTTGTTCCGGCGTTGCACGAACCCCTCATCCGCGCTCCGCGCACCTTCTCCCCTCGCGGAGGGGAGAAGGAACTAGGCATCGCCAGCGCGCGGGGCCGATTCGCCCGCTCGGGATGACGAAGCACCGCACTACTTCAGCCCCGCCCTCCACTCCCACAACACGCGATTGAACAGCGCATCGTCGACGCAGTCCGCGCAACTCAAGTCGAGCTGCGACGACAGTTCGGCCGCTTTCGTGTTGTCGGGATTCCTCTCATCCAACCGCTGCGATGGCGCGAGCGCGTGGTACGGGGAGACATCGGGCTTCGTTCCAAACAACGATGTGAGCGAGCGCGCGTAGCGATCGTAGTGCGACATCGGGCGGAGCCCGAGGATTTGCTCGATCGCGGAAACGACGTCGGTGGTGTTGATGAATTGATGCTGCACGCCGCCGCGGGACCACGGCGAGATCGCGAAGGCGATCGAGCGGTGGGAGTCGACGTGATCGGGTCCGTTCTGCGCATCGTCTTCGACGACGAAGACGGCGGTGTCGCGCCAGAACGGTGTCAGTGAAAGTGCTTCGATCATGCGGCCCAGTGCGAGATCGTTGTCGGCGAAGTAAGCGCCTGGCGTCGCCTTGCCGGCGCGTGCTCCAGCCGTGTGATCGCCCGGCAGATGAACGATCTCGAGCTGCGGCATCGTGCCGCGTTTCACGAACTCGCTCAGTTCCGCGAGCCAGACGTCCGCACGCTTCTGATCCTGAATGTTGACGTCGAACGCGGGATAGTCAGCCGACGTGTAGGGCTTCGCATCTTTCTTCGTTGCCAGGTAGTGAGTCTTCGTCGCATCGGGCAATGCGAACTCGCCGTAGATGCGCAGCGACACGCCCTTCTCCAACGCCCGCGACCAGAGATAGCCCTCGGCCGGATCGTCGACCTCCCCTTCGTCGAAATCGGGGCGGCGCTCCGAGTAGAGCAGGTGCGTGGTCTTCTCCGTGTAATCGGTGACATACGCGGCGGTCGACCAGAGGTGCCCCTGCGCGCTTACCTCGGAATTGACGAAGAAGCGATCGAGCAGACCGAAGCGTGCCGCCAGTGCGCGGTGATTTGGCGACGCCTCGCGTGGAAAGAAGAGCAGCGACGGATCGCCGTCGCCTTCCGGTATGTCGCCGAACACCTGATCGTACGAACGATTCTCTTTGATGATGTAGATGACGTGCTTGAACGGCGGAAACGCTGCCGTGCTGCGCGTCTCGTTCCAGTGATTGGCTCTAGCCACGCGTTGCGTCAGCGCTTCGAGCTGCTTCAACGGCAGCCGGATCTCGCGAATCGTCCCGTCGAGCTGGCCGAGGTTGAAGTCGCTCTCGCTGCGCTTCTGCAGGGGCGTGGAACCACCGGGATTGGGCCTCGTGCCCCCTCCCTTTGCGCTGAGGATGAACAAGCGGTTGTCTGTCGAGCTCACCGCGGCGGGATACCAATCCGTGGGGATGCGTCCGACGAGCTTCTTTGTCGCGAGCTTGAATACCGCGACTGCGTTGTTGTCCGCTTCCGCGGCGAAGAGGAGCTTGCCGTCGGGCGAGAGAGCGAGCGCATTCGGAGTCGATCCTTCGCGAACGCCGCCGGGCGGATGATCATCGAGCGTGGCCACGACGCGCCTTTTCGTCGTGTCGACGATCGCGATGCGATCGATACTCGCCATCGCGGCAAAGAGCGTCGTGCCGTGGAGAAGGAGCGCGGAAGGATGACGGCCTACGCGAATCCGGCCGTTGGCAGCGAGCAGTCCATCGGCGCCTGCTCGGAAACAGGAGATGCTCTCGCCGCCCCATGCGGAAACGAAGACCTCTCCTTTCGGTGAGGCCGCGATGGCGTACGGATAGTGCTCCGTCGCGAGGCGTTGCACGACTTCGCCCTTTTCGAGATCGACGACTGCGAGCATGTCCGCGACTTGTTCAGCGACATAGAGGTAGCGGCCGCCGGCCGACGGCGCGATGCCCGCGGGATACCGCAGCCCGGAACTGTGTTTGATCGAGATCGTGCGTTCGTCAACCAGTTGACCATCACGCCATGCGTATTGATAGATCGCGTCGCTGTTGCCGCCTGACGCGTAGAGCGTTCGCCCGTCGGGCGAGAACGCGAGCCCAAGAAACGCCGCCGGCTTCTCGATGGTCTGCGTGATCGCGCCGGAGTCGAGATCGACGACCTGCAGTCCCTCCTGCTTCCAGCCGCAGAGCAGCAGAATCGCGTGACGGCCATCGGGCGCCAGCACCATCGAGAGCGGAAGATTGCCCGCGGTGATGCTGCGCCCGGCCGCGTCGAGCCTGACGCCAGTTGGAAGCAGGACGGTGGCGGCAAGCAGAAGCGCAAGCATCGCGCTTCATTGTAGGTGAGGGTTACTTGCTGATCTTCGCCTCTTCGATGATCACCGGATACCGGTAGCCCGCGCCGAAGTCCTTGTCGACGTGCACGACGCCGGTGATCGTCACGACATCGCCGACCGCTGCGCCTTCATTCGTGGTGATTGCAAGATCGTTGTCGCTCTTGTCCGCGGAGCCAGAGCCATCGCGTAGATGGATCCAGTTCTTGCCGAGAATGCCGCCGAGGAATTTCACGACTTTGCCGCGGACGACGACCTGCTTGTCTTTCAGCGAATCCTTCGCTGCCCAGATCTCCGCGACCGTCTTCGCTTCGCTTCCTTCCGCTTTCGCGACTTTGATCGGAGTCGTGTCGGGAGTGGCGACGCTCATGTGTTGCTGTGCGGACGTCGCGGCCGGCGCTGCGGTGCTGCCGGCTTCGAGCGCACCAAACAGAATCTTGTCGAAAGTCCGCTTGAGCGTTTTCGATTCGAACTTTTCGGCGGTCATCTGCACGCTCATCGTGACGTGATCGCCCTTCTTCACGGTCGTCTCACGAACAGCCGCCCACGCCTCGCCGCTGGAAGTCTTCAGCTTGAGGTAGGTGTAACCGCCGGCGTTGAAGGTCTCTTCAACGGTGCCGGAGACCGTGCCGTTGCCGGTGTTCGCGGGCGCTGCCGAAGGGGTTGCTGCCACGGCCGGATGGCCCGGCGGCAGCGTCGCGGTGGTGCTGGTGAGTGGCGGCGGCGCAGTAGCTTGCGATTGCGCGGCCGGCTGCGCGGTCGTAACGGCAGGTGCTGCAACTTCGCTCTTCTGCTGGCAGCCGAGGAGCGCGATCAGGGCGATGAAGATGAAGGCTCGTTTCATGACGACACAATGTCGCATGAGCCGGGGCCGGAGGCAAAAGGGCCGAGTCACGTCACAATGTGTCGGCCGTCACATTGGACCCTATCGCATCCAAGAAACTTCCAGTGTTCATGCGGTTTGAGCCGACCAGTCCCTTCTCTCCCGCACGGGGGAGAAGGTGCCGAAGGCGGATGAGGGGCTCTTGTTCGCGCGTTGCACGAACCCCTCATCCGCGCTTCGCGCACCTTCTCCCCTCGCGGAGGGGAGAAGGAAACTGACGGCTAGAGCACCGCGAGTTTCTCTTACTCAGTCGCGGCGCTGCGCGACGTCGCCCGCTCGGGATGACGGGAACGACTCAGAACTCAGTACTCAGAACTCAGAACTCAGTGCTATTGCATCTTGTGCTGTGGCGGCGTCGCTCCTGTGAACTCGTTGTCCTTGACGAACCCGGCGATCGCCGCGTCATCGACTTCGATCTTCGATGCGGCGCGCAGCTTCTGAATCCAGCGCTCGCGCTCTGCCTGTTTCTTGAGATCGAGACATTTCGCCTGCACCTTCTCTTTGACCTCATCGAACGCCAGTTGGCGCGATGGCGTGATTTCGAGCACACGAACCAGATGCCAGCCGCTCGGCGAATGAAGCGGCTTCGAGGTCTCGTTTGCGGCGAGGGTCAGTACATCCTTGAAGCCGGCCGGCACTTTGTCCGCGGTGATCCAGCCGAGATCTCCTTCCTGCATGGCAGAAATCGGATCGCGTGAGAAACGTTTGACGGCCGCGTTGAACTCGAGTCCTTCATGCAGAGTCTTTCGCACCTGCTCTGCTTCGTTCTCGCTCGAGAGGAGGATCTGGGCGACATGCCGCTGTTCCGGCGCTACGAACTCCGCCTTGTGCTCTTCATAGTACTTATGCGTTTCATCTTCAGTAGCGGAAAGTCCCTTGAAGACGTGATCTCGGAAGAGGATCGCTTCCATGATGTATTCACGTTACTTGCGGACTTCTTCGGCAATGCTCGCATCGGCAGCCGTATTACGAGCCGTAGCCTCGAGCATCAGAACCGGTGAATTGATCGTCGAACGGATACGCGACTCGATTTCATAGCGTGCACGTTGTGGCGGCAGAGCAGCCAGCTTGCGCAGATCCGCTTCATTGAATGCCTCACCAACCGTGAGCCGCCCATTCTGATCCCACGTTGCGAGCACAGTGTCCGAGGCAGACTTCATCAGAGCAGCCGGCGTACAGTCGCAGGGGTTGCGGACGACGTGATAGCGCTGATAAAGCTCGTCTGAAAATGCGTTCTTACGGGCTTCGAGATGCCGCTCGGTCAAGACTCCCATGATCTGGTCCTTGACCTTGTCGAACGGCGGTAATTCGACCTGTTCTCGATTCTCGACAAGAACGATCTCGAAGCCGTCGCGCGTCGCGATGACCTCAGAGAGCTCGCCCGGCTCCAGCTTGAACACGGCGTCTTCCCACACCGGCTCCATTCGTCCCCAATTGACGATCTCGCGGCCGCCATGCGTGCGTGTCTCGGCACTCGAGCACTCTCGCGCCAGCGCATCGATGTCGGCCCCGTTCAGAATCGCCCTTCGTGTCTCCTCGGCTTCCGCGCGCGTGTCGACCCGCACCTGCCGGATCAGAACCAGCACATCGAGCTTCTTCCAAGCCTCTTTGATTTCGTCCTCCGTGGGTTTGGCCTTGGACTCGATCTCGGACTTGATGAGAAAGCTCTCTGTACGCGTTCGCTCGAGATCCCCCGCGAGCTTCACGACGGTCGGATCATGATCGATTCCGATCTCGTACGCCTCCTGCACCAACAGCTTGTCGTCGATGACGATCTTCAAAAACTCTCTTGCCTCGGCATTTCCGCCGAGGAATTTCGCGTGACCGCTATGGCGGTCGGAGAAGAGGTCGACGATGTCCTGTGCGCTGACCGGTTCACCGTTGACCTTCGCCAGCGTCCGGCTGCCGGCGCTTGCGTACAAGGGAAGCAACAGGAGGGCGATCATTGGAAGGAGAATTCTTTTCATGATTGATCCTTGCTGTGGCGATCATTTCCGCCGCCACGCGATCCGTAAGCGTCACGCTGTTGGACACAGCGCCGAGCATGAGAAACCCTATGTAGTCGGTCCCTTTGCGGTTGTCCTGTACCGCCCAGAGAACTTTTCCCGCGGCGACGTCGACGAGCGTCGCTTCGAGATCGAGTGCCGGCGTCGTCCCATTGTGAATGGCGGGATCGTCGAAACCGTAGATGGTGCCCCGCAGGAACAACGATGTGCCGACAGCTTTTTCGAGTTTGCGCAGATCCTGCGATCCGACGTTGTGAAAGGAGACGTGAGCATTCAGCGCGGCCGCGCGCAATGTCGATGGATCGACTAGCTGGAAACCCGCGGCCGACAAACGTAGCGAAAGGATTCCGGCGACCAGACGCACCGCATCGGGTGCGGTCGACTCATTGTCGAAGGGAAGAATGCAGATGCGCCGCGCATGATCGAGCTCGGAGTCTCGAAACGACAACGCCCGGCGCATCAGGCCGGCGCGCGGAGCCGATCCATGAACCATTGTGCAAGAGCCGCAGGGAAAGCCGCGCAGCAGCGCGGCGATGGCTTGCGGAGCCATGGCCTCGAGAGACTCCTTCTTTCCGAGTCCGAGCGCGCGTTCCGTATCGCCGCTTGTAAGCCCGGCAACGCTGGACCATTGTGGCGCGCCTGTCGCATCGACAAGCTGCGCCGCGAGTCCGATCGATGCATTACGGATCGGCGCATAAGCATAGACGGTGACCGTGAGAATTTGAGATGCGTTGTAGCGGGTCAGAAGCTCGCGACGCACTTCACCATCGAGCGAATCGAAATACCGGACGCGGCGCTGCTCGAGCAGTGTCTCCACTTCCACGCCGCTCGCCACTGTCCAACCTCGGGCTTGCAGCGATTTCACAATGAGCGGAGGAAGCGTCTCATAGGCGCTCTGATCGCCGCCTACGTTATCGAGCGGCATCAATACGAGGGTCGCAGCAGATGCAGTCGCAGTTCCTCCTGCAAGGAGGAGAAGAGCGACGGCAACCGATGCAAGAGAGTGCCTCATTTGAGCAGCGTCCCCAATTCGCGGCGTACGACGCGGCGTGCGGCCTCGGTGAGCGATTCACCGCCAATACCGAAGAGGCGCGTGGAGACGCCGGCGCCGCTTCGCGTCTGTCCGACGGACCAGATCGTCGTTCCGCTATGCGTCTCGATGAGCCGCAACTGAATCGTGATCTCCGGCGTCGCCGTCGATCCACTGTGACCTTCGCCATAATCGACGACGCTGCCGGCGAAGATGCCATCGACTCCGAGCTCCTTGCCGATCTTCTGATAGTCGGCCGGCCCGAGTGCATCGGTGGTGACTCCCCACGACCGCACGAGCTTAGTGACCTGTCCCGGCTCGCTCACCTGAAAGACGTCGAGCGACAGGAGCTCGAGATAGAAGATCTTCTGGACTTTGTCGCCTGAGGTTCTGTCCTGCGCGAGGCTGTCGAAGGGAAGAACCGCGACACTCTTGATCGCGCCAAGGTCGGCGTTCGCATGCACGAAACGCGTCTGTTGATTCGTCGTGCCGCACGCCGCCAGCAGCAGAATCGCGAATGGTAAGAGCGAGCGCCTGGAAGTCATCGATTGCCTCATTTCGTGAAGGTGACCGTGGCATAAAGGGAACGTTGCCGCAGCGAGCTCGTTGCGAGACTCGTCGTGACGGAGGTGTAATTGATGTCGAACATGACCCAGCGATTCATCAGCCAGCGAGGATTGAAGAGCAGACGCCGCGCACGCCGATTGACTGTGGGATCGACATCCTGGTCATAAGAGCCTGCGAGCGAGACCGTGCCGTCGCCGAAGGGAAACCAGTCAGCGTGATAGCGCTGTGTAAAGCCTGACGTCGTCGTTCCGGCTGCCCACCCGAATTTCGCCGAGAGCTGCAACTGCCGGCCGGGACGCCAGATGAAGTCGGAGTACACACGCTCATCCCGCTCTGCCCCGAGCAACTGCACCGCGGGATCGCTGGAGCGCGATTCGATGCGCTGCAGTGTTCCGTTGAGGAGCATGCGCAGCGAAGGCAGCAATTGGACGTTTCCAGTGAAACTGACGTAATTGCGATTCGCTGCGTCGTTGCCTGCAATCGACTGGGTCTGGACCCCGGCATCCGCCGAAAGCGAAACCGAGCGGATGATGAACGCCGTGATATGGAGCGCTCGGGTGTCCAGCGTGAAGCGGCTGTCTTGTACCGTCTCGTCCTGCTGACCAAGCTCCAGTGTCATGTGCAGCTGGCGAGTCGGTGAGTAGTCGATGAACGCGGTCGTGTCATTGAGGATGTCGGTCCGCCCGGTATACGTGTCGGCGGTTCTCCGTACGAGTTGACCGCGGAGAGAGACGTGATGCCTAAGATCGTATTGAAGATTGACGAGATGTTCGAGATCCGTGCTGGTCGTGGCATCGCGACCCGCGAACCGTTCCCGCAATGAAGCGTAGATTCCGGTATAAGCCGCGGTCAGCTGCTTCCAGGGTTGAAACGTGATCGTTGTCGCGCTGTTGAAGTTGTTCTGCGACCCATTGCGAGAGCTGCCCGCTGGGATCGTCGTGTGATAGTAGGCTTGCAGTTCTGTAATGAACGTGGGATCGGCGTTCACGCCGAAGTTGACGACCTTGAACCAGCGGCCAGTCGTCAGTGTGAACGAAATCGAGTAGAACGAGAGCGGCCCGTTGAAGGTCGTGCTCGCGGATGGAATGAGGCGCCACAGTTGTCCGTCGTCGCTCGTGTAGGCGTCCCACGTGACAGGGCCTCCGCCATGCTGCAGAGGATTTCCGGCAGCATCGCGAACGATGACGCGGAGCTCGTCCATCCGGTCGACGTGGCCGAGATCGACGGCGAGATTCTGGAACGACGCGCTGTCGGGCCCGAGCGAGATTCCGGCACTGGTGCTGAGATTGGAGTCGGTGAGCGCAGCGTTGGCCGTCAATGGATGATCGCGCGAGTCGAGTGGTGTTTCATCGATCGAGGTAAGTGCGTGGCTGATGGTCAGCGGCGTGGGGACGGAGGTCGTGGTTCGTCCTGTCGCGCTCTCCTCGAGACTGATGAACTGAGTCGTGGCATCAGCGGAGATCACGAGCTTGTCGCCAAAGTGTGTCGAGGCCCAGCTCAGTCCTCCGGCATGGGTCGTCGTCGTGCGGCCGTATCCGGCGACAGCATCGGCTGAATTGAAATAGCGCCCTTCGGCCGTCGCCTGCAGGCCGCGCCAGTGATACTGAACCGATGTGACCACCGAATCGTCTGTGAGGTCGGTGGCCGCCGATTCGTCGCGCGTTGCGTTTCTGCTGGCCAGAATGTGGGTGACCGGCAGCTCGTCAGGCTGCCACGTAAGGCTGCCAACGGAGCGCTGAATCGTGCGCGTGGATCGGGAGTCGCCGTCGCTGGATCGGAGAGTGAGCCACTCGTTGCGCGCGAGGATCTGGATTGTGCCGGGATTCCACAGGACCTCTGCGAGTGGCTGGATTTGTGTTGAGCGATGGTCGCGCGCGATCGCCGCAAAGTCCTGTGTTCCCCGGAAGTCATCGATGCGGCAATAGAGCCGCACCAGAGATGTCGTCGTCAGAACCTTGTTGAGGCGGAGGTCGTATTGTTGACGAAATCCGCTCGCCGATGACGTGTTGCCATCCCGGCTTTCATAAGAGAGCATCGCGCGGCCGAATAGCTCCTCTGCGTGTGCGGTTGCGCACGGCAGCAGAACGAGCAATGCGGCTGTCAGACGGACTCTCATCGCGGATAGCTCACGCCATACGTCTTGACGCCGTGGCAGCTCGATGTGCAGGAGCCGCCAACAGGTGTCTGAATGAAAGTGGTGATGCCGGGGAAACCGGTCGTGAGTATCAGCGCGCCGTTGCGCGTGCTGCCGTGTGCGTCATGACAGGCCGTGCATCCGATACGCGCGGCATTGTGTAATGCGTGCGGCTGGAAACGGCTTGCATTGCCGGCTCCAGCCGCATAGACGCTATTCGTATGACAGTCGAAGCAGATCTCGTCTTGTGGCTTGCGCAACAGGTACCGATTGGACGAGCCGTGTGGGCCGCGCACTGATGAGTCGTCGCCGCCGTGACAATCGCTGCAGGTGATGATGCTGCGCGTGTCGTAGCCATTTGTGAATGCGCCGGGATCGATGCGCGTGTTGCGCCCTTCGCTCTGAATGGGATGAAACGATGGATTGGCTGGATTCGTCAGGCGCGCGAGGTCGGGCTGTCCGGCCGGCTGCTTCGTCCACGACGAATGACACTTGAAACAAACCTCGTATTCGCGCTCGTCGCCAGGGTCCGTTGGTGCAACGAATCGATAGGCGGGAACCACACCGGCGCCCCCGTTCACGACCTGCACGCGGGACACGCCGGCGAGACGGTTGGTGCGGTCGGATGACGAAGGCGCCGGATCCCGGATGACTTCGTGTGCGTTGTGGCAGTCGGAACAACTGACGTGCCGGTTGTTGAGCGGAAACGCCGCGTAGCGAGCCGCATCGCCGCCTTCATGCGCATCGTGCGCTCCGCGCGACCACGCGCCGTGGACATAGGGCCTGGTCAGTTGCGTACGGATGTCCGGTCCGCGCGTGCCGTCATGACATTCGGAGCAGAGCGCGGCCTCGCGCTTCTCGAGCATGGAAGGGACGACGTCATTCGCGTCGCGTGTGCCGTGCGGATCGTGACAGGTCGTGCAGCGGCTCGCCTGCTGGATTGCGTGTGCGGATTGCGCCCAGGTTGCATTGCCGGGGAATGCGCCGGATTGCGACGGGGCGGCGTGACAGACGAAGCAGAGATTGTCGTCGTTCGCGGCGAAGAGTCCGCGGTCTTCGCGCAATTGCATCGCGGAACGGCCGTCAGCCTGTTGGTCGTGACATTGAAGACAGGATCCGCGTGGAACGTCGGTGCGGCGCTGCGGGCCTCGCGCCGTGTCGCCGTGTGCCGTCTGTCGATACGCGCCGCCTTTGGCCATACAAACGCTCGCCGCCAGGCAACAGAGGAGTGCCATGACTGCTCTCATGGGTTGTGGCACTCCTGGCAGGTGGAGTCCATCGAAACGCCATCGGCATAGATCGTGGCGCGGGGGTTGTCGGAGCCATGCGCCTTATGGCACGAAAGACAGTTCGTCTCGTCGTCCGTGCTGGGAATCGTGTTGTCCGCCGGACTCGAGACCGGCACGCGCTGCAGCGTCGCGTTAGTCCAGATCGTGTAGTCGGCTACAGTCGAGCCGGAAATCTTCTTGTCGACGGAGTGATGGGTCGGGTCGCCGTGGCATTGACCGCACCATTTCGAGACGCCGCTCTTGTAGATGATGTTCGACGGAGCATAGACGGAGCTCGGATTCGTGCCGTCAGCACGAACAGACTGGACAGTGTTGACCGAGACGGGAGCCAGACTGCTGCGCGTAGGGTCAGGGCGAAGGTTTCTGTAATTGTCATTGCCATGCGGGTCATGGCAGGTCGTACAGGTGACGATCATTGCGATCGTGCCGCCGGGCGGCACCTCGGGTGTGGGAGAGCCGAGGTGATGAGCGTGATCGGTGGATGAAGCGCCGCTGCTCGGGAACGCGCCGGCAGCGGTGGTCAGGGTCGTCGGCGACAGGACATCCGGCGCATTCGGATTCGAGCCGTCATGGCAGGAGAGACAGAGCTCGATGGTCGTGCCGCGCAGAAGGAGCAGCGGTGCCGGAGTCGGATTGTTGTCCGTCCGCATCGGCTGCCCTTCGTTCGAATTGTGCTGCGTGTGGCAGTCGGAACAGACCATGCTCGCGCCGTAGTGCCAGTCGCCGGCGACGGCCGTCTCGACGCAGAAGAGCGTGAGCACGATGAAGAGAATGAGTGCAGATGACCGGGGCATGTTTCCGTCTCGCCGCTGTCGAGGTTAAGCATTTCGTTTCGCGCGCAATGGGCGAGAAGTCACGTCTCGATGTGGCGCTCGTCACAGGGGCGCGCCGGCTCCAAACGAAAAGAGGCCGGCACCTGGCCGGCCTCTCGCTGATAGGGATTTGAAACTCTAGAACGGCGTGATGCTGCCGCCCATACCGTGGCAGGACTTGCAAAGGGTCTTGTAGGCGCCGTCGCCTTCTTCGGTCGTATCGGCACCAGTCGGGCTCGGATAGATGAGCGCGAACGGGTTATTGTTGCCGTGCGCCTTATGGCAGGTGAGGCAGCCCGGCGAGTCGGTCGCTGCTGTCTGCGCAGCTGCTGCCTGGTAAACCTTCAGATTGGAAGCGGCAGTGGCGCTGGCAAACGATCCGATCTTGACGACGCCCGTCGGGTGACGAACGAAATCGGTACCGTTACCGACGACGTCGGTCGTGTCATCGCCGCCGTGGAAGTTGCCGTGGCAGATACCGCAGAACTGGTCCATACGGTTGCTCGACTTCGCACCGTTGTAGTTGTACTCGGAACCGTCGGCGACGCGACTATAAAGCACCGCGTTGCGGCCGTAGTAGTTTTGCATCGTGCCCGAGCCGAACACGTAGGTGCTACCGTTGAGAACCGTGACGTCCTTGGTCGCGTCGAACGTCGCTGCTTTCGAGACGCTCGGTGCCATGACCGCGTTGTAACCGGCAGTTGTGCGGAGCGCGTACGGAACGAGGTTACGGAAGTTCGCGCTGCCGTGCGGGGAGTGGCAGCTCACGCACTCGAGCGTGGAGCCGGCCGGGAAGTAGTTGATGACATCGCTCTTGTAGCCCGGAGCTGCGAGCGTGGAGCCGATCTTATGGCCGCCGCCGGTCACGCCTTCGCGCACGCCGCCGCCTGAGCGGATGTAGCCATTCACGTTGTCGCCATAGACGTCAGGCGCGAAGGTCTGATCCTTGTGGCAGGTCGAGCAAACGTCGTCGTTCTTGAGGAGTTTTGCGCGGCCCGGTCCCGGATTCGGAGCCGGATAGTACGGATTGATCGCACGGTTTGGTGAGGAGGCCCCATTGATGGCCGTGATCGCCGAGCCGTCGGTCAGGTTGTTGTGTGCACTGGCGTGCATCGAGTGACAATCGGAACAGTTCATGTTCTCGTTGTAATGGTAGTTGCTCTGCGCCAGCAGCGGCATCGCCGCGATGGCCATCAGAACTGTCAGGATGACTGTGAGTTTCCGCATGGTCCTTTACTCTCCTTGTAGCCTCCGATTACCTCCGGAGGTCATCTGCTCTCTTCCTTGAGCGATGGCGGTGCCATGCGGGTCACAGTGGTGTGTTCGTCGTGTAAATGCTTGTATCGACGAGACCTGTCCGATGCCGTCACATACGCACGTCACTCGGTGTGCCTTCCCACATGCGCGAATTTCCCCACAATCACTGCGTGCAATTCCCCAATCGATGTCTTTGAGGCGGGAAGAATGGTTTTATGCGCGACTTTTGGTGACAAGACGACGCGTAGATTTCCGCAGTGCGCACAAGAAACCTCGGAATCAAACACTGCGCGACGTGATTTTCGTCACTTCCGGTGGGGGCACAGGCGCCCTCGCCTGTGCACCGAGCCGACAGGCGAGGGCGCCTGTCGCCCCACAGGACTCCACATGACCCCCCGCAGGACCGTTTCCGGGATTGCGGAAGGCCTTATCGGCCCGTTGTGACGACCCCAAACACCTGTACGCGCGAGTTTCCGCGCTCGACGACATAGATATTGTCCTTGTCATCTACGCAGAGATCGGAGGGAAACGACAACTGCCCTTCACCGAATCCGAGACCGCCGAATTGTAAGAGCAGCTCGCCGTCGCGATTGAAGATCTTGACCTGATGCCGCAGCTCATCGGTCACGAGAATCCGTCCCGCGGAGTCGACCGCGATCCCCGACGGAAGAGAGAAGTTCGCGGCGCCCATCTCGTGCCGGCCCCACCCGCGTATGAAATTGCCCTGCGAGTCGAACAACTGCACGGCCAGCGCCTGCTGGTCTGCGACATAAATCGTTCCATCGGTTCCGACCGCGATCCCGCAGATCGACCGGAACTGCCCTTCATCCGTTCCTCGGCTCCCGAATTGCGCCCGCTTACGGCCATCGGGATCGAAGATGAAGATCTGTGCCGACTGATTGTCGGCCACATAGAGTTTTCCATCCGCGTCGTACGTGACAGCGCCGATGATCGGCAAACCTTCGACGCCGCTCAGCGCCACATCTCCTTTGTACACGCCCCGATAGTTGAACAGCCGGACATGCCGCCGGTCCCCCTCAACCACGGCGATGTTGCCATTCGGTGCGACGGCCACGCGCACGGGATCGTTGAGATGACGCCGCGACGAAAACGAATAGAGCTCGCCTCCGTCGGAACGATGGACGGAGATCGCGCCGTTTCCGGTGTCAGCGATCCACAGTTCCTGATGCTTCGTGTCGAACGCAATCGCGTGCGGCCGCGAAAATGTGCCGAGATAGAGATGCTGATTGAAGATCGTGACCGTTCGATAGCTGAGCGATTCTTCGGCTGCAACGCTGGCGGCCAGCAACATCAGCGCGATGACGCTACTGCGCATGCTGGACGCTCATCGAGTCGCCCGAGGCATGGCATTCGACGCAGAGCGCGCGCTGCGGATCGGCACGCAGAATCATCCGATTCTGCGAGCCATGCGGCGAATGACACGCCAGGCAGTTCATTGCTTGCTTCGTACGCGGATCGATGACGTTCGAGCCGACCGGATGTCCGAATTGCGCATGCCCGCTGTGACACTTCGAGCAGACCGCCGTGATGTCACCCTTGAGCAGATGCGGATTGTCGGACTGATGAGGCTCATGGCAACTCGTGCAGCGTCCGCCGTTGGCCTTCAATGGATGAACGGAAACCGAGTGATCCTGTTGTTCCTTGATCTTCTTGTGACAGCCAAGACAGATCGTCCGCTCGTCGTTTCCTTTGATCAGGCCCTTTTCGTCCGCGGTGTGCGGTGTGTGACACGTCGTGCAGCCCGACTCGAGCGCTTTATGTGCGCCCGGCTTCTGTGCTGCAGCGCGAATCGGTGCATGACAGCGATAGCAAAGCTCGGTCGGCGTCTTCGTCTGGAGGGCCGACGGCTTCGGCCCGGTCGTGTCGTGGCACCGTGCGCAGCCGCTGAAGACCTCGTGTGGCTTCGACCGGATGAGATGTTGTTGACTCGATCCATGCGGATTGTGGCAGGAGACGCATTGCAACGCCGCTGATGGGAAATGCTTGTGAGCCGTGGCGAGCCTCGCGTCTGCCGGATCGTGGCATGTGCGGCAGAGTGAATTCGGATCGTCGACGAGCAGCCGTGCGTTGGCAGACGCGTGTGGCGCGTGGCAGGTGTCGCAATCGCCGCCCGCAAACGGCGGATGAACAGAGGCCGCATTCTTGAGCTTCGCCAACCCTTCGTGGCACGTGAAGCAGAGTGCCTCACCCTTCTTCTTCAGCCCCTTCGCATTCTCGGCGACATGCGGACTATGACAACTGATGCACTCACCTTTCCTAACCGGCTCATGCACCACAGGCTCGACGAGCTGCTTCGCGATGCTGGCGTGGCAGTCGGTGCAGAGCGAGGTGCCGAGTCGTGCGATCAGATGCTTCGCACGTCCGGCATGCGGTGTGTGACACGAGAGACAAGAGCCCTTCTTCGCAGGCTCGTGGACCCAGGTTCCTTTGCGGTACTTGTCGGGAAAATCGCCATGGCAGGTCTCGCAGAGCTCGGGCGGTTGTGCATTGAGTGTGGCCGGCGATCCAGGCTTTTCTGCTGCGACGTGACAGGCGACACAATCTCCATCGACGAACGGATTGTGGCCGTACGGGTTGAAGAGTCCCTTCTTCTGTGAGAAGTGCGGATCGTGACACGTCGTGCAGTCAGCCTTCGCCAACGAATAGTTGTTATGCGCCTTCTGCATCGCCTCGGTGTCAGTCTTATGACAGCCGGCACAGAGCTGCGCGATGGGCTTGTTGAGTAGGGCGTTGTTCTCGGAAGCATGTCCGTTATGGCAGGCCATGCACTTGCCTTCGGCCACCGGTGCATGAATGCGCGCGCCACCGCGGCGCATCTTCTCGTTCATCGCGGTGTGGCAGCCGAGACAGACGAGGCGTGCATTGCCTTTGAGGTTCGCTTGTTCCGGCGAGCCGTGCACATCGTGACAGCTTTCACACGAGCCGGCGAGCACAGGGGGGTGAACCGACTTGGCTTTCTGGAGGCTCGTCGCGACGTCGTCATGACAAGTATTACAGAGTTTTGCCGTCTCGTCCTTCAGTAGGGCAGGGCGGTCCGTGGAGTGCGGCGAGTGACACGTCTGACACTCGCCGGATGCGGCCGGTGCATGTACATGATCGCCCCGCGATGCGAGCAGCGCCTTATGACAGCCAATGCACAATTTGTCCGGCGAAGTAACGAGCAGCTTCTCATTAGGCGACGCGTGAGGTGCGTGGCACGCCGCGCATGCTCCTTCGCGCACGGGAACGTGTACCACGCGTCGCGCGAATTCGGACTTCTTGTCGTCATGGCAGGTGAGGCAGGTCTCGCCCACGCTCTTCTTCAGTAGCCGCGCATTCGCACTGCCGTGCGGCGCGTGGCAGGAGTCACAACCGGTCGCGAGCGCCGGGTGCACTGTCTTCTCCGCGTTCCAGCCTTTGATCTTTTCCGCGTGGCACTGATTGCAGAGTGCTTCACCCTCCGCCTTGAGCAGCTTGCCCGCCGCTGCCGAGTGAGGCGCGTGACAGGCCGTGCATTGACCCTCGCTGGCAGGCTTGTGATGCGACGCCAGTTTCAGATCCTTGTCGATCGAGTCGTGACAGGTCGTACAGAGAGACTTCTGATCATTGTTGAGCAGCGCCTTCTGATCCGACGTGTGCGGCGTATGGCAGGTCGTGCAGCTGCCGGACTTGAATGCCTCGTGGACATTCTTGTCCTTCTTCATCTCGTCCTGTTTGTCGGAGTGACAGGTGAAACAGAGATCGGGCTCTTGTGTAGCAAGAGCTGGTGTCCTGGATTCCGATGCAGGCTTATGGCAGTTCGAGCAATCGGAGATGGGCGGATGCGTCACGCTCTTGAGCAATCCCTTTTCAGGAGCGGAATGGGGTGAGTGACAGACCGTGCATTCCTTAGTGACCGTGTAGCCATTGTGCTGTGGCACCGGACCCTTGCCGCCCGCGCGATGGCACGACGCGCACAATTCGGCGAGCGGCTTCGTCAGACGGCGCTCATTGGGACTCGCATGCGGATCGTGGCAATTGAGGCAGCTCTCGCCTGCGGGCTTATGAATGCTCGCTTGCGAGAATTTCGTTTTGTCGTGGCAAGTGAAGCAGAGCTGATTGCCATCGGCGCGCAGCAGCGCGCGATTGTCCGAGGAGTGCGGCATGTGGCATTTGCTGCACTTCCCTTGTGCGACGGGCACGTGTACGTGCGCCGCTTTGAATGATTCCTCCTGCTTCTTATGGCAATCGAAGCAGAGTCCCGGTTCTTCTTTGACGAGGACCAGAGTTCCAACGATGCCATGCCGCTTATGGCAGCTCTCACATCCCTTTGTGTCTTTGAATGGCGCGTGGACGTCCTTCTTCGACGCTTCCTGCAGGACAGGCTGGTGGCATTCGACGCAGTCCTTCGATGCAAGCTTGCGAGTCTGCGCGCCGAAACAGAAGACAGCAGGCAGCACAGACAGCAGACAGCAGGTAGCAGACAGCAGGCAGCGGGCAGCAGACAGCAGGGTGGATCTCTTCCCGCGTAAGGTCGTCTCCTGCTGCCTGCTGTCTGCTGTCTGCTGCCTGCTGTCTGCTGTCTGCTGCCTGCCGCCTGCTGCCTGCTGTCTGACCATGCTCTGGGACAGTACGACCAGGCCAGCGCCGCGCAACATGGCGTCTTACACCAGAGCGCGTGATGGATCGCACACCGAGACGTGATCGCGGGGCTGCGCGAAATTCCCCACCGCTCCTTATCTTCATCATCGTGAAGCGGCTCGTCGAACTGACTCACGACTGGCGGATCCGGACGCTCGTTCCGGTGATCGCCGTCAACCTGCTCGCCTTCGGCGGTCTCTATTTCCTGATGTACCGCTTCGCCATCAACAATCTGATGCAGGCGAACAGCAGCGCCGGCGAGTTGGTCTTCGACGACCTTTCCCTTTATTACGAGGATTCCACGACCGAGCATCGCGTGATGTCGATGGTTCCTCGGATGCAGCACATCGCATCGGCCCATGGGCTCGCGAGTCTCACGCTCTATTCGATGAACGGCGATCGCATCATCGAGGTCTCCGGCGTGCCGTTCCGCGGCGATGAGAGCAAGCGTCTCGTTCTCGAGCGCGCGCTGGGGAATGCCCGCACGTGCCATGAATGTCACGACCCTGGCTTCACGCGTCTCGCCGTAATGCCGCCCAGCCTCGACCTGCCGCAGACAATGGCCGAGGCGACTGCGCTCGTGCAAAAACGATTCGCCGCTGACGGTTTCGCGTGGATCGTCGTGCTGCTGTTGCTGTTGTGGACGGTGCGGGTGGTCATCGGCCGTCCCATCGCGCGCATCGGGAGGAGCATCCGCCCCGACATTCCGCACGATCTCGATGGACTCGCGCGCGCGCACAAACAGCGAGAGGAGAACATCGCGCGGCAGATGGTGCGTGCCGAACAGCTTGCGTCGCTCGGCGAAGTCGCCGCGGGGCTGACGCACGAGATCAAGAATCCGCTCGCCGGTGTCATCGCCGCACTCGAGCTGTTGCGAAGTGAAGACGGCGACGAGGGGACGATCGTACTCGTCGATCAGATGCTCGCCGAGTTGCGCCGTGCGACGAGCACGCTCGACTCGCTGCTGCGCCTGGCGCGTCCACGCCCGCCGCAGCGAACCGAGGTCGACCTGGGGCGCGTCGTGCGGGAGGTGGCGTCGCTCTTCGCGGCGCGTCTCCGCCGTCAGGGAATCTCGCTCGAGGTGGATGTCGAGGACGGCGCCGCGCCTCTGCTGCTCGATTCCGGTCTCATCGTTCAACTTTTGGTCAACCTGTTGACCAACAGCATGCAGGCCACCGAGCGCGGCGGTTCAGTCAGCGTTGTCTATCGCCAGCGGCAGTTGATCGTGCGCGACACCGGCCGCGGTATTCCGCAGGCCGATCTGGAGCGGATCTTTGTTCCCTTCTTCACCACGAAGGAAGAGGGGACGGGGCTCGGCCTCGCGATCTGCCGGCAGATCGTCGAGCAGCACGGCGGACGCATCGAGGTGCAGTCGGAAGTTGGAAAGGGGACGACGGTGATCGCGACGTTCGTCGAAGAGGAGCACGCGCATGGCGCACTTGCTACTGGTTGAAGATGAAGCGCTCTTGCGCTGGGCCGTGCGCGCGCGCCTCGTCCGCGCGGGCCATCAGGTCGATGAAGCCGCGCGGTTGTCCGAGGCGGAGGAGTCGTTGAAGAGGCGGCGGCCGGATGTGGTGCTGCTCGACGTGAATCTGCCTGACGGCAACGGCATCGAGTTTCTCGCCGCGCAGCACGAGAAGCTTTCGGAGAGCGTCGTGATCGTGTTCACGGCGGATGGCCGGGTGGAAGATGCGGTGCGCGCGATGAAGCTCGGCGCGTGGGATTTCCTCTCGAAGCCCGTCGATCAGGACGAGTTGTTGCGGCTCGTCGATCGAGCCTCGGCGTTTCAGAGACAGGGGCTTGATGCGGAGACCTCGCGCCGCGCGCGCGAGCGCAACACGCGCGTGAAGATGATCGCCGAGTCGCACGCGATGCGGGAGGTGCTCCGCCTCGGCGCCACGGTCGCGAACGCGGGAGCGACGACGGTGCTCCTGCGCGGCGAGACCGGCGTGGGAAAGGAAGTCGTCGCGCGCTACATCCACGCGGCATCCCAACGGGCTAACGCTCCGTTGCAGGCGCTCAATTGCGCGGCGCTGCCGGAGCATCTCGTGGAGAGCGAGTTGTTCGGCTACGAGAAGGGCGCGTTTACCGACGCGAAGAGCTCGCGCAAGGGCCTCTTCGAGCTGGGCGACGGCGGAACGGTGATTCTCGACGAGATCGGCGAAGTGCCGCCCGCGCTGCAGGCCAAGCTGCTGCGCGTCCTCGAAGAGCGGACGCTCAGGCGGCTCGGCGGCTCGCGCGAGATCGCGGTCGATGTGCGCGTGATTGCATGTACGAACAGGCCGCTCGAAGAGGAAGTTGCGGCGGGACGCTTTCGCGGCGATCTCTTCTATCGGCTGAACGTGTTTCCGATCACCGTGCCGCCGCTGCGCGAGCGCGTGGAGGACATCCTTCCGCTTGCGCTCGATTTTCTGCAGCAGTTCGGGGCTGCTGCAGGAAAGCGATTCACGGAGATCGGCCCGGAATTGCAGCGGAGACTCGTCGAGCACGCCTGGACGGGCAACGTGCGCGAGCTGCGCAATCTGATGGAGCGCGCCGCGATTCTGGAGAGCGGCCCGGTGCTCAGCGGAAGGTCGCTGCCGCTCGACGTGGCGCAAATTCCGGTCGTTGTCGCGCCGCAGCACGATGAAGAGATCGTGCCGCTGGATGAGATCGAGTTCGTGATGGTGCAACGCGCGCTGCGTGCGGCAAAAGGGAATCAGTCGCAGGCCGCGAGGCTGCTGCAGGTCTCGCGCGATCAACTGCGGTATCGGGTGAAGCGGTATCGGGAGTTGGGGCGAGAGCTGGCCGTGACCGAGGAGTGAGAGCGCCCGATCTCCCCCGGCGGACGCGACGTAGGCAATTGATTTAAGATAACTGTTGTTCCCGTTCCCGATCTATTGGCGTACCCTTGACACTTGCGTGACGTAGCTTGCGCGACGATCAGGGTCCGTCGTAGCAGGTCAAACAGTCGGTCCATCAGAGGAGTCAGCCGTGAACGAACGTACGAGAGCTGCGGTGGCAGCTCGCATTTTCGTCTTTGCTGTTGTGGCGTTGATCGTCGTCCCAACAGCATGGGCGCAGACTCCTCCGCTTTGGAATGGTGGCGCGCCAACATGCGGCCAGTGGGCTTCGGACTGCGTGGGCGGCGTTGCGATCAAGCCTGCGACGTGGCCATCGACCGCGCAGTGGATTCCTTACTCGTGGGGTACGACCTATCCGGATCTCACCACGACCGACAAGCATCCGATCCGCGACCAGCGCACGCTCGATCCTTCGAACGGCGGTGCGCGTCCGCAAAACTACGTCAACGTGAGCTCGGGATGTCCCGATCAAACGCTGCCGAGCATCTATTACTACTTCGATCCGGCCGGCGACAGCGGCAACGGAATGATCTACTTCCGCTGGCGCGTCGAACAGATCGCGAACAACTACGCGATCGGGCCGAGTGCAGGTGCGTACAGCTCGACGGATCCCTGGAGCTCCGCGCTGTGGACCGTCTTCCTCGATCTCGATGGGAATGGCTATCGCAATTTCGCGATGCATCTCAATGGATCGAGCGGCGCACCGGCGACGCCGATCGACATCGTGCGTTCGATCTACAGCACGTTGAGCAGCAACTCCATCGACTACATCGGATCGCCGGCGGACATCCACAGCCTTTTTGCGAATCCCACCGGGTTTGCAGACTCGAGCGGCGGTTCGATCCTTCAATTCAGCGGTGCGACTCCGACCAGCATTCAATGGCCGAACGGAGCGAGCGAAACCACCTGGGACTACGGCACGACGCGCTCGATCAACATCAGCACAGGATCGTGTGAGGAATACTTCGTCGACTACCAGATCCCGATGCGGCTGCTGAACGCGACTGCGTTCGGTGGCCCGCAGATGAACAAGAACACTCCGTTCCAGTTCTTGTTCGCGACCGCGAACAGCCTCAACGATCCGTTCCAGAAGGACGTCGTGTGGGAAGGCAACTTCGTCTGCGACGCTTCGGCACCAGGACCCTTTGGCGATGCACTCACGCTCGCGCACGGCATCATTCCGCAGCCGATCTCGACAGCGATCACGGCGAGCGCACCGGCAAGCTGCGTCGTGCACGTGACGGCGCAGATCATGGACGCGCTCACAGTCACGAACTGTGCGACGATCAATCAACTCGTTCAGGCGCAGTTCAAGTACTACTACGACGTCAACGGCAACGGTCTCGATGACGACGGTGGTACGTGGGTGAACATCGGCGATCCGACGACGCCTGTCGGAACGACCGTCACCGCGGACTGGAACACACTGAACCTGATTCAGGGGCAGTACCTGGTCGCCCTCGAGATCACGGACAACCGCGGTCACACCACGCAGACGTGGATGGGGAAGGCCACCGCACCGCTCGAACAATCGTTCGGAACGGACTCGGGTGGACCGGGCGGAACGACGCGCAATCTCTACACGAATGTTCCGCCGTTTGAGCCGGCGTTCGCTTACGCGGGTCTGCAGGCGGCGACGCTTGGGATCAGCTACGCGAAGGTGCAGGTCGGCGGAGCGTGCGGCAAGCCGTTGCCAACGATCACGAAAACTCCGAACAACACGACTCCGCAGCAGGGCAGCGCGGTCAACTACACATTCACCATCGACAACACACAGTCGGCGACGACGATCACCGTCTCCGCGTTGAACGATACGCTGCCAACCGGTTTCACATATCAAGGCAACAGCGGCACGCTCGGCGCTCCCACGACCGCTCCATCCGTTGGCGCGACGGGCGCGATCACCTTCGGCTGGTCACCGGCGGTCTCGGTCGCCGGTGGAACCTCGAAGACGTTCGTCGTTCAGACGCTGGCTGGTACGACGGGCGGCAACTTCTACAACAGCGGCTCGTTCACGACGAATGTCGGTACTCTCACCGGCACAGACGGCAGCGGTGTCAACGTGAAGACCGCGGCGCTCACCGTCACGAAAAACGTCGCACTCTCCACGGCTCCCGGTGTTCCGATCACGAGTTGCACTCGCAATGACACCGTGATCTTCACGATGGTCGTGGCGAACAACTCCGCGACAGCGACCAGCGCCACGACGGTCAGTGACGCGTTGCCCCCGGGATTCACATACGTCAGTGCGACACCAGCTCCAACCTCTGCACCTTCCGTCGGTACGAATGGCACGGTGACGTGGAGCGGCCGCAGTTTCCCGACCAGCGGCGCAACTCAGACGCAGACGTTCACCATTACTGCGGTGGCCACACTCGCCGGCTCGTTCACGAACACCGTCAACGTATCGGACGTCGCGATTACGCCGGTGAGCGCGAGTGCGAACCTGTTTGTCCAGGGCCCGATTCTCTCGATCGCCAAGACGGCGAATGTGAACACCGTGACTCGTCCCGCAGTATCGACGACGGTGACCTACACAATCGACTTCGCGAACGTAGGCAATCAGACGGCGAATCTGACCTATCTCGGCGATACGTACGGATCGCCGTCGTTGCCGACAAACTGGACGTTCAACGCAGGGAGCAGCTCCGCGAACTGTAATGGTCCGAACGCAGTCGCGGTGATCACGATCACCAGTGGCGGAAGCGGCTATACGGTTGCTCCGACCGTGAACATCGGCGGTCCGGGAGCCGGTGCGGCGGCGACGGCTACGATTACTGGCGGCGTCGTAACGGCGATCACGATCACGAACCCTGGGACTGGATACACATCCACACCAGCCATCACCTTCAGCGGTGGTGGTGGCGGTTCCGGCGCGAACGCAGCGGCGACGACCTTCGCTGGTATCGCCTGCACGAATCTCGGCACACTTTTGCCGAACCCGACCGTATCGCGAAACATCGCGCTTAACATACCATTGACCTCGGCGTTGGGAAAATTCCAGAACACCGCATCGAACAAA